>CALUSG010000087.1 GCA_944323365.1 Candidatus Gastranaerophilales bacterium | reverse complement strand
GATAAATTATTTTGGCCAGATGAAGCACGTGCACTTTCAATATTTCCGCCAATTAATCCAGCTAACTTAGTAACTTTAAGATCTGAATTAA
Organism: Candidatus Gastranaerophilales bacterium; assembly: GCA_944323365.1. Classification (GTDB taxonomy): domain Bacteria; phylum Cyanobacteriota; class Vampirovibrionia; order Gastranaerophilales; family Gastranaerophilaceae; genus SIG32. The sequence goes on along the minus strand of CALUSG010000087.1, from coordinate 2,832 downwards.
CAATTTTATATTGTTCTATAAAATTCTTTAGTGGTTTCAACTTATATTTCTTCCTTAAATCTTCAATATACCCATCACATACAAGTTTTAAGTCTTCTAATTTTGATTCATAAGATTTTAAATTTAAAAGAAGACTCTCATAGACTTCAACATACTTTTTTTGAATATCCAATGATGGTACATTAAACACCAAATCACAAAATGCATTCCAATCCATACCATCACGAACTGAGGAATCACAGTGAAACCAAAAGTATCTATCCTTTTCATTTGAATTAACAAGCATAAATAAGAAATCAGTAAGTATTTTTGTTTCATCTTTCAATTTAAATATTGTATAAGCTGGACTAACTATTTTATTTTTATCTGACTTATTTAAAGAAATAGGAAGTACTTCATCGCGTCCAACATGCATCAAATTGCATGCAAAATAATTAGGAGGCACTACTTTATAATTGCTAGTGTCACCGCTTACTTGTCTTGAAGGCTCAAAAAATTCTCTTCTTCTATTAATGCCAGAAACATCATCAGGTGTTAAATTCGAGATATTACATTTTTGACTATAAAGTTCAATATAATCACCAAGCCTAATCGATTCCATAGCCAATACCTCTAAAAGCATCTTCTAATTCTTTTTGCGTTTCTTTTTCCTCTCTTAAAAGATCTTTCATCTCTTTTTGAATGCGTGCCATCTCTTTAGGAAAATCAATATTTAAATCGTGATCAACAAATTCAATATATTTTGACGGAACTAAAGACCATCCTTGTGATTCAATTGTCGGGACATTATTTTTCTTTTCCTCATCAGAAAGTTGTTCATTATAAACTTTGATTGATCTACAGAGTTCAGGAACATCTTTATACAAGTTCTGATAATCAGGAGATAGCCAATTATTATAAATAGCCTTAACGAATTGGATATTTTCTTTGGTAAATTCACGTTTTTTCTTTGCTTCACTAACTTTATTTGTTTCTATTCTTCTAAGGTCGATAAAAAGAATTTCATTACTTCTATCTCTAAGTTGAGTTTCTTTTCCGTCTCTTAAAACTTTAATAGCTTTTTTATGTTTTCTCATTATCCACAGAGTTACTGAAATATCCGTATAGAAAAACATTTCACGAGGGCAAATAATTATCGCTTCAACATTGTTGTTTTTGATTAGATTCTTACGAATGTCTAATGTATCACTATCGCCTAATGCACCATTAGCAAGCAAAAAGCCAGCCACACCATTGAGAGAAAGTTTAGAAAGCATGTGAAGAATCCATGCATAATTAGCATTACTAACAGGAGGAAGACCATAACCTCTCCAACGATAGTCCGTAGTCAATTTATCTTCTGCTCTCCAATCCTTTAAATTGAAAGGTGGATTTGCAATTATAAAATCTGCCTTTAAATCCTTAAATTGATCTTCTCCAAAAGTATCAGCGTTTTTCTTACCAAGGTTGGCAGATATACCACGAATAGCTAAATTCATTTTGGCAAGTTTCCAAGTATCAGGGTTAGATTCTTGTCCATAGATAGAAACTTGACTCGTATTTCCTTTATGAGCGTCAACAAATTTTAATGATTGAACAAACATCCCTCCAGTTCCACAACAAGGGTCATAAACAATGCCTTTGTATGGTTCGATTAGTTCGGTGATTAAATCAACTAAATCATCTGGTGTATAGAACTCACCTTTTTCATCAGCAGTTTTTACAGCAAACTGATTTAAAAAGAATTGATATACTCTTCCAATTAAATCTTGTGTTGGATGCTCTTCATCTTCCTTAATTTTATTAACTTCATTTATTAATGAACTAAATTTTTCTAAAGGAAGAGTAGTTTTTTCATAGGTGCCAGTTGGAAGAGCACCACTTAATTGTTCATTTTTTACCTCTAATAATTTAAAAGCTTTATCAATTAATAAACCAATATTAGCTTGTTTAGCATTTTTAACAATAAAATCCCATCTTGCTTCTGGGTCGATATAAAAAACATTTTTCTCGGTATAAAAAGAAGGAATGTCAACAAATGCAGCATCATCACTATTAAGTAATTCTTCTCTTCTCTTCTCAAATTTCATATAGGAAAACTTTAAAAAGAGCAAGCCCATGACGAAGTACATATAATTAATACCTGTCATATTGGATCTTAACTTATTACAACTTTCCCAAATTGTAGTCTCTACACTTTTATTTTTTTCTTTTTTAGCCATTATTAAAACCACCTATTCATCAATTGTCATGCCAGCTTTCTTAAATAAACTGACAAGTTTCTTTTTAGTTCCCATATTTGGTTCAAACTTTCCTCTTTCCCAACGAGAAATAGAAACAAAACTAACGTTTAATATTTTAGCTAATTCCTCTTGAGTTAAGAATTTTCTCTCACGGTATTCTTTAATCTTTTTGGCGTAATCAAACATATGAAACCTCGCAATCACTAATCAGTATTTTAACATAAACAAGGTTTAATTTCGATATTTTCATGGAGCTTTACAAGATTTTTTCTCAAAAAGAATAAAAAGTTTTTAGTGCGACAAAAAGTTTATTGTGCTATAAAAAGTTTTTAGTGCAAAATCACGAGCTAAAAGTTCACTAGCAGAGGTTAGGATGTTTAGTCAGTTATACTCAATTTATGCTAAATATATGCTAATTTTCGCTAATTTTGACACAAAAAAAGGTTTGACCAGCGATTTTTACTGTATCAAACCATTGCTTTCAATATGTCTTTGTGCTATCGCTTTGATACAAAACGACACCCCTACTAGCAAAACGACACCCTTACTAGATAAACGAAACCCCTTAATATATACCGATATTCTAGATTATTCATTGCTAAACATGATA
>CALUSG010000086.1 GCA_944323365.1 Candidatus Gastranaerophilales bacterium | reverse complement strand
CTGCAGGGTTAAAATAACTATGATTTTGTAAAAAAATATGTTCTTGCTATAATTAAATTATGAAAGATATGTTAGACAAAATTCTTCAAATAGAGAAGAAGTATAAGGAATTAGGTGAAATTCTGTCTGATCCGGCAGTAATACAGGATTATAACAGGTTTAGAGATTTATCTAAACAACGGAAATCAATGGAAGAAACAGTAGAACTTTATTATGCATGGAAAAAAGCTGTTGATGCCATTGAAGAAGCAAAAGAAATGATACATTCAGAGTCTGATCCTGAAATGAAAGCCTTTTTAAAGTCTGAAATGGAGGCAAATGAAGCAAAGTTGCCGGAATATGAAGAACGAATGAAAATATTGCTGTTACCAAGAGATCCAATGGACGATAAGGACATCATGCTTGAGATAAGAGGCGGAGCCGGCGGAGATGAAGCTAATATTTTTGCCGGTGATTTAGCAAGAATGTATATGCGTTATGCTGATAAACAGGGTTGGCAAACTCAAGTTTTAAGTAAAACCGAATGTGAAGCCGGCGGAGTTTCTGAAATTATTATCTCAATGAAGGGAGATAGTATTTATTCAAAACTAAAATATGAATCAGGTGTGCACCGGGTTCAAAGGGTACCCGCAACGGAATCTCAAGGTCGTGTACATACTTCAACAGCAACTGTTGCAGTTATGCCGGAGGTTGACGATGTTGAAGTTGAACTTAACATGAATGATGTGGAAATAACAACAGCTCGATCCGGCGGTGCTGGCGGCCAAAATGTTAACAAGGTTGAAACGGCTGCTCGTGTCTTTCATAAACCAACAGGAATAATGATTTTCTGTACAGAAGAACGTTCACAACTTCAAAACAAGGAACGTGCCTTACAAATTTTGAAAGCAAAGCTTTATGATATGGAAGTTCAAAAACAAATGAAAGAAATAACGGATCTGCGTCGTTCACAAGTCGGAACCGGTGACAGAAGTGAGCGTATAAGAACTTATAATTTCCCTCAAGGCAGGCTGACTGATCATAGAATTAATCATAATTTAAATGTATGGACTGTTATTGACGGAGATTTGGACGAGCTCATTAACTTATTAATGGAATATGACCAAAAGTTAAAACTTGAAAAGCTTGCACAAATAGAGTGAGGCGGTTTTGTGGTAGATAGAAAATGTATAGCCTGCGGTATAATTAAAGACAGAAATAATTTAATAAAAATTACTGCACAGGCTGAAAACGTTGTTATAAACGGCGGTTCAAAGATATTTGGCAGATCTGCATATCTTTGCTATAATAAAACTTGTATAGAAAACGCTTTTAAAAAAAACAGATTAAAAAAAATGTTAAAAGTCTCTGTACCAAACGAATTGAAAGGGAAATTGTTAGATGAGTTACGAAACAGTCAGGATAAATGAGTTAGCAAAAGAATTAAATTTAACGAGCAAAGATATTATAGAAAAATTTGCTCAAATTGGAATTAAAGGAAAAACTCATTCAAGCACTGTAACTCCAGATCAAATTAATCGTCTTAAGGAATTTATAGCTTCAGGCGGGGTTAAAGAGATAAAGAAGCCTAAGGCATTTGTAGTAAAGAAAACAAAAGTACAAGAAACTCCCGAAGAAGAACCAAAAGTTGATGAAAAAGTAAAAAAGCCTGTTGTAGAAGTGGTAAAACCGGCTAGCCGATTAGAAATAGTGCGTAAAGCTCCACCGAAACCTCAACGGCCGCAAAATGTTTCCGAGAAAAAACCGTTACCAAAAGACGCAGAAAGAAAGTTTGCAAAACCACCACGTAAACCCGTCGACAAAGCTCCGAAAACGGATAAGCCTATACAGCGTCATATTATTCCGCAAGATATTTACGAGAATAAAGGTGGTTCTAAAAAACGTTCTGATAATAAGAGAAAAGATAAAGATTTTAATTCCAAAAAAGAAGAACAAGAACGTATTTCATTAGAAAAAGCAGCCGCACAAAAACATAAAAAGAAAACCCATAAAGATGAGGCAGTTGAAGAAGTAAAACAAATTGTAGTTAATCATGCAATGACTATATCTGAACTGTCAGAAAAAATACAAAAAACTCCGGCAGAGATAGTTAAATTTTTGATGCTGCAAGGAATTATGGCAACAGTAAATCAGCTTATAGATATTGATGTTATTAAAAAAGTTTGTGCAGAATACAACTTGGAAGTTTTGGACGAAGATTTAGATGCTTTTGTGGAAGAAGAATTAGAAAAAGAAGAAAAGAAAAAAGCATTAACCGAAGTTGATAAAAAACTTTTGAAAAAACGAGCTCCAGTTGTTAGTATTATGGGACACGTTGACCATGGTAAAACAACTTTGTTAGATAGTATTCGGGCATCAAAACATAAAATAGTTGCTACGGAAGTCGGTGGAATTACACAGTCAATAGGTGCTTATACTGTTTACTTGGATAATAATAAGGATAAGAAAATAGTATTTGTAGATACCCCCGGTCACGAAGCATTCACTGAAATGCGAGCAAGAGGTGCAAAGGCTACAGATATAGCGATTTTAGTGGTAGCTGCGGACGATGGTATTATGCCTCAGACCATAGAAGCAATAAACCATGCAAAAGCAGCGGATGTTCCTATAATTGTTGCAGTTAATAAAATTGATAAACCGGGAGCAAATCCGGATAAAATTTTACAGCAATTAACAGAACATGGTCTTGTTCCCGAAGAATGGGGCGGCGAAACTATTACAGTAAAAGTTTCTGCATTGCAGGGAACAGGTATTGATGAATTATTAGAATATATTCTTCTTGTTGCAGAAGTTCAAGATCTTAAAGCTAATCCAAAAGCAGAGGCATCAGGTGTGGTTATAGAAGCTAATTTGGATAAAGGAAAAGGCCCTGTTGCAACGTTGTTAGTACAAAACGGTACATTAAGAGTAGGCAATTGTATCGTTGTGGGAACGGCTTGCGGCAGAGTAAGAGCGTTATTATCCGACAGCGGAGAAAAAATTCAAAAAGCTGAACCTTCAACTCCTGTGGAAGTTTTGGGTCTTACCGAAGTGCCGCAGGCAGGTGATCATTTTGAAGTAGTTCAAAATGAAAAAGAAATGAAGTCAATTGTTGAAAAACGTCGTGAAAAAGCTAGAAATAAACGTTTAGAGGCAATGCTTCCTGCACATATTAGACGAGAAGCTGTTGCAGGTGAGGATGATATCCCTCAATTGAATTTAATTATAAAAGCAAATACGCATGGATCAGCAGAAGCTGTATCTCAAGCTATTGCACAGTTAGAATCTAAAGAAATTAAAACTAAGATAATTCACGTTGGTGTCGGCGATATATCAGAAGCTGATGTAATGCTTGCTGCTGCATCAAATGCTTTGATTTTAGGGTTTACGGTAAAAGAAGACAGTAATGCTCTTGCAGCGGCTGAAAAAGAAGGCGTAACTATTAAAAAATATGATATCATATATCAAATACTTGAAGATATAGAAAAAACAATGCTTTCTTTATTAGAACCCGAAATTAAGCAGGTTGAATTAGGAAAAGCAGAAGTAAGACAGGTATTTACAATAGGTAAAACAACTAAAATTGCCGGCTGTTACGTTACTGAAGGTAAAATAGTAAGAAGTAAAGATGCTGTTGTAATTAGAAATGGTGAAGAAATATTCAAGGGGGCAATTGACCAGCTTAAACGTTTCAAAGATGATGTAAAAGAAGTTGCACAAGGCTTTGAATGTGGTATATCATTTGCGAAATTTAATGATATTCAAGTCGGTGATATCATTGAAGTTTCTACAACAGAAGAAGTCGAACGTGCACAGCTATAGGAGTAATATATGACTTTAAGAAATGAACGTGTCCGAAAAGAACTAATGAGAGATATTTCTGAAATTTTGCGTAAAGAAATACGTGGATTAGAAGGAGTTGTATCTATTGTTGACGTAGAAGTTTCCCATGATAATTCTTTTGCAAAGGTAATATATAGTGTTTTAGGTTCAGATGAACAAATTGAAAAATCTAAAGAAATTATAGAAAAAAGTACTCCTAAAATTAGATATGAAGTAGGAAAACGCATAAGACTTCGTTTAACACCCGAATTGAAATTTATATATAGTGATTCTTTTGAAAAGGGTTCAAGGGTAACTGAAATCATAGATAAAATTTCCAAAGGGGAATTATAGTCTTGTTTGGCTTTTTGAATGTATATAAACCAAAAGGTATAACATCTCATGACGTTGTAGGAATTCTTCGCAGAATTACGAAAATAAAACAAATTGGTCATACTGGAACTCTAGACCCTTTTGCCGAAGGAGTTTTACCTGTTTCAATAGGAAAAGCTACACGATTAATAGAATACTTAAACGATGATAAAGAATATTTGGCAACTGTTCAATTTGGTAAAAATACCGATACTTATGATATAGACGGTGAAGTTATTTATAATTCAGATATTAAAGTTACGTATGACGATGTAGTTAAGGCTTTAAGGAATTTTGAAGGTGAAATAATGCAGCTTCCGCCAATTTATTCTGCCATAAAAGTTAACGGTAAAAAGCTTTATGAATATGCAAGGGAAAACAAACATGTAGAAGTTAAGCCAAGACAGGTTTTTATACAAAATATTGAACTAAAAAATTTTGATTATGACAACCAAACGGCAGAAATTCTTGTTAGCTGTTCAAAAGGAACTTACATAAGATCAATTGCATATGATTTAGGAAAAATGCTTGGATGTGGTGCATATCTTTCTAAACTTTGCAGAACAAAAGCGGGAAAATTTAATTTATCTGAGTCTGTAAAAATAGATGATTTGTCAGAAAATATAGAAAAATTTTTGATTAATCCTCTTACATTACTGGACATGCCGGTATTAGAAATATCTGAAGTCGAACATAAAAAAGTTTTGTTTGGGCAGGTATTTGAAAATAAATCATTACAAAATAACGGCTTGATAATTTTAGTTTATGGTGGTAACATAAGTGCGGTAGCAGAAAATAATAATGGAATTATTAAGGTAAAAAAGGTTTTTTTATGAAAAAATTATTGTTGGTTTTAGGAATTATATTATTAAGCTGCAACATAGGTTTTGCGTCAGATTGTGCATTTACAAATTGTGTTGAGCCATATGATTTAAGCAGCGGAATGTCCAGGTTTATGAGTAATGTTACCGGATCAAATTTTTTGGGTGTTCAAGTAGCTCAAATGATTTTAAAAAAAGAAATTAATAAAACTGTTGATGGTAAAATTAGTGTAAATATTGATTCTTATAGTGTTAAAGACTTAAAAAAAGGTATTTTCAAGTCTATTGATATAAAAGGTCAAGATATAACTATAGAAGATGTTTATTTCTCATATTTAAATATTAAAACGTTATGCGATTTTAACTATATTTCATTGAAAGATGCTAAGAACCCGGTATTTAAAGAAGATTTACCATTATCCTTTGCTGCTGAATTCAGTGAAGATGATTTAAATAAGACAATGCTGGGCACCGGCTATAAAAAAATTATAGATAATTTAAATTTACTCGGCAGCAGTCTTGGTGTTTTTAATGTTGATTCAAGCAGAATTAGGATAAAAGATAATAAATTTTATTATGTTTTAAAAGTAACGATTCCTTTTATAAAAAATCCCCAGGACATTGTGTTGATGTCTGATTTAAAAGTTTCAAGAGGGCAAATTGATTTCACAAACTCTAAATTGGTTAATAAAAATTTCTTAATAGATTTAAAGCAAATTGACAGAATTATTAATTATCTTAACCCACTTGATTTTTCTTTGAATATACTGGAAAATAAACATGCAGATCTTGCTGTAAAAACTATAAAAATACAGGATAATAAAGTTTACACAAATGGTATAATACTGATACCAAAAGATTAAGGACAAAGTTATGGACGGTAAACAAAAAATATTTTTATTAATTTTAGGTATAATAATGGTTGCATTCGCAGTGCATTACGGGTTAGATATGCTTGCACCGAAAGAAATATTGCCCGAAAATGTTCCGGTAAGTGAGCGAACTACAGAAGAAGTCGTGCCAAAACCTGAAAATACTCAAAAAGAATACGTGAATGTATTTTTTATAGGCCAAAATGACAGCAGAGAAGAAGTTTATAAAGCTGTAAAACGAGAATATGATGCTGCAGTCGATGGTTCAAAATTGCGATTTGCTATAAATTCTCTTATAGCCGGGCCTAAAATGAATGAAGTGTCAAAAGGTGTATATACGGAAATTCCTGCAGGAACAGAAGTAATATCTATTCAAGAGTTACCTGATAAAGCAATAATAAATTTATCATATGATTTTGAAACAGGTGGAGGCACTGATAGTTTATACAAAAGATTATATCAATTAATTAAAACGGCGAAACGTAACTCAGATGTTCCTGTTTATTTGTACATAGAGGGAAAAAGTGCTGACGTTATCGGAGGCGAAGGTATTATGCTTACACAACCATTAAGTGACAGGTCTTTAGATGGCTGATAAAGATTTAGATTATTATTTGAATTTACCCTGGACATTAATCGAAGGACAGGATTTGGATTTTGAAGGGAATATTTATCACTATATCGAGATAAAAGAAATTCCTAGTTTTGTTTTTTGTGCAAAAACTATAGAAAAAGCTAGAGAAAATTATATAAATCAATTGCGTCTTACTTTAACTGTTATGCTGGAAAGCGGTGAGCATATAATAGAACCCGGCGAACTTGATGAAGATGAAGATTGGGAAAATATTTGCCCTTAATTAATATTTTATGTATAATTAAATAAAATCGGAGGAAAGTAAATGGCTGTAAAAGTAGACATATCAAGAGTTTGTACAATAATAAGTAACGGGGGGGGGGCGACCCTTCAAGGCTTAATAGACAGGGTTTTCAGAGGTGTGCAGAGATTAAATACTGCTATAGATTTGGAATTAAGGGGAGTTGACTGCAAACACAAGATAAACTATAATTCTAGTATGAAGAATTATAATAAGAGGAAAAGAGCATTTACGTTAGCGGAAGTATTAATAACGTTAGGAATAATAGGTGTTGTTGCGGCATTAACAATTCCAACGTTGATAAGTAATTATCAAAAGAAAGAATATGCAGCAAGGTTATCAAAGACTTATTCGACTATAGCCCAAGCCGTCCAACATGCACAGGTTGATTACGGCGATGTTTCAACTTGGGGATATCAGTCAAATCATGGCTCTACAGTGCCGAAAGATGAATTTAATAATGGCGGACTGGAGCAGCTCACTACAACACTTGCCTCTAAGTATATTATACCATATTTGCGTGTTACAAAAGACTTCGGTTATACAACTCTTTCAGGTGCTGGTTATAAAGTTCCTTGGACGAACAAAAGAGGCGATATTAGACGGAATTTATCTGGAACAAAAGTATATACTATTATGCTGAATAATGGTGTATTTGTATTTTTTAGCTATAATTATGGAAGTATAGAAGGTGATGATGATAATTGGTTAATATCAGATCCGCTTATATATGTAGACTTAAATGGACATGCAAATCCTAATGTATTTGGTAGAGATATTTATTTATTTACTTTGTCAAGTTCGAAGAATAAATTACAACCATATGGAGCAGATTATGCATTGTCTACTGTGAAAACCGATTGCGGCTATGAGCCTACATCTGTCGGTAATTGCTGTGCGGCATTGATTCAAAGAGCAGGTTGGAAAATTACAGACGATTATCCGTGGTAATCTCATCCCTATGAATGACTTGCACATATTCCTTTTTGATGTATAATTTGAAAAGATACATGTAGATATAAGGAAATTGGAAAATGAAAGTTAATCTTACTGAGGGAAAAGAAAATATTGTAGATTTAGAGATTATTATACCGGCGAAAGATGCAGCTGAAGCATATAATAGAGCCGTTAATAAAATTTCTCAACACGTAAATATTGATGGGTTTAGAAAAGGCAAAGCCCCGAGAGCTATTATAGAAAAACGTGTTGGTACTGAAAGAATTAAGGTAGAAGCGATTGAAACATTGATGCCTTCTGCTATATCTAATGCTATTAAAGAAAACAATTTGGATGTTATTACCCAACCTTCAATTACTTCTTATGATTTTGAATTGGGAAAAGACTTATCAGTGAAGGTTCGTGTTGAAATTCGTCCTGAAGTTACTTTAGGTGAGTATAAAGGTTTAAATTTAAAAGTAGAGGATTCTCCTATTCCTGCTGATGCGGAAAAGAAATCATTAGATAATCTTTTAAATCAGCACGCTACGTTTGAATTAGTAGTTGACAGACCTGCAAAAGATACTGATATTGCAGTTATTGATTTTGAAGGTTTTTCTAATGGTGAAAAAATCGTTGGCGGTGATGGTAAAAATTATTCTCTTGATTTGGGTAATTCAAACTTTATACCTGGCTTTGCAGAACAAATCGTTGGTAAAAACGTTAATGATGAATTTGAAATTAACGTGACTTTCCCGAAAGAATATCATGATGAAAAATTAAAAGGTCAGCCTGCAGTGTTCAAAATTAAAATAAATGAACTTAAAGAAAGAGTACTGCCGGAATTAAATGATGAATTTGCTCAAAAAGTCGGACCATTTAAAACGGTTGATGATTTAAAAGCAGATATAAATAAATATTTAGAATCACAACATGAACGTACAAATAAACAAAATACTGAAAATGAAGTGTTTAAGGCTGTTATAGATGCGGCAAAGGTTGAAATTCCTCAATCAATGATATCAAGAGAGATTGAGTCTTTAAAAGCCGATTATCAACAGCGTTTAGCATATCAGGGTATTGATTGGGAAACCCTGGTAAAATCTCAGGGCGGTGTTGATCATTTAGAAGAAACACTAACTGAAGATGCTAAAGCTAGAATTAAAAACTCACTTGTAATCGATAAGATTGCAAAAGCTGAGGATATAAAACTTGAACCAAAAGATTTGGAAAAGAAATTTGCCGAACTTGCGGCACTTTACGGCATGCAGCAGCAAGATGTTTTAAAAGAAATAGGCCATAATCCAAATGCTTTAGGGTCATTATCTCAACAAGCTCTTAATGATAAGGTGAGAGATTTCTTGTTGGAAAACAACAATGTTGAAATAGTTCAACCAAAAGTTGAAGTAAAATAAATAAAAGTTATAATTTTATAAGAAAGGAAATATAATCATGAGTTTTGTACCTGTGGTAATTGAACAATCTAGTAGAGGCGAACGTTCTTTCGATATTTTTTCAAGATTATTAAGAGAACGAATTATCTTTTTGGGCACACCGATTGATGACATGGTTGCAAATTTAATAGTAGCTCAAATGCTTTTACTTGATAGTGAAAATCCGGAAAAAGATATTATGTTATACATAAATAGTCCGGGCGGAAGTGTTACGGCAGGGTTTGCTATATATGATACAATGCAGCATATAAGAGCGGATGTTTCAACTATTTGTCTTGGACAAGCCGCTTCAATGGGTGCATTTTTATTAGCAGCTGGTGCAAAAGGAAAAAGAATGGCATTACCTCATTCAAGAGTGCTTATTCACCAGCCGTTAGGCGGAGCTCAAGGTCAAGCTACTGATATTGAAATTCAGGCCGCTGAAATTATCAGAATTAAAAAGAGCTTAAATGAAATATTGGCAGCTAATACAGGCCAGTCACTTAAAAAAATCGAAAAAGATACCGACCGTGATTATATTATGACACCTCAAGAAGCACTTGAGTATGGTATGATTGACAAAGTCGTTTCTCGTGACGTTGTTAAAGGTTAAGGAGAATAAAATGCCTAAACATGATGACAGCAGATTAAAATGTTCATTTTGCGGTAAATCACAAGATCAGGTTAAAAAACTTATTGCAGGTCCTGATGTTTATATTTGTGATGAGTGCGTTGAGCTTTGCAATGAAATTTTAGACGAAGAATTTTTTGAGGCAAAAGATAAAGAAGGTGTCGAACAAAAAGAAGGCGATGAAAAACCTATTCCTAAGCCTCATGAAATCAAAGCTTATTTGGATGAATACATAGTAGGCCAGGACGAGGCTAAAAAAGTTCTTGCTGTCGCTGTCTATAACCACTATAAACGTTTGAAACACAATAAATCTAAAACTAAAGAGGACAATGTAGAAATACAGAAGTCTAATATTTTGTTAGTTGGTCCAACAGGATCAGGAAAAACTTTATTGGCACAGACTTTAGCAAAAATGCTTGATGTACCGTTTGCTGTTGCTGATGCTACAACTTTAACAGAGGCAGGATATGTAGGTGATGATGTTGAAAATATTCTGCTTCGACTTTATCAAAATGCTGAATTTGATTCTTCAAAAGCTGAACGTGGTATTATTTATATTGATGAAATTGATAAAATCGCAAGAAAATCAGAAAATACTTCAATTACTCGTGATGTTTCAGGCGAAGGAGTTCAGCAGGCACTTTTAAAAATGATAGAGGGTACTGTTGCACATGTTCCGCCGCAAGGAGGCAGAAAACATCCTCATCAAGAGTTTATAGAAATAGATACAAGTAATATTTTATTTATTGTAGGCGGTGCATTTGTCGGGTTAGAAAAAATTGTAGAGCGTCGTGCCGGTGAAGGTAATACTGTCGGATTTGGTGCAAAAGCTCCTATGTCACAGGCCGAAAAAGAAGCAAATGCAAATAAAATGCTTAAAAAATTACAACCAGAAGATTTGTTAAAATTTGGTTTGATACCTGAATTTATAGGACGTATACCTACTTACGCAGTGTTAGATCAATTAAATGAAAAAACTTTAAAAATGATATTAACAGAACCTAAAAATGCTATTGTAAAACAATACCAGTGTTTGTTAAAAATGGACGGTGTTGATTTGGAATTTGAACCTGAGGCTATTGATTTGATTGCACAGGAAGCAATGAAACGTAAAACAGGTGCAAGGGCTTTGCGTTCTATTGTTGAGGAAATAATGCTGGATGTAATGTATGATGTTCCGGCTAAAGAAAATATGGATAAGTATGTTGTAACGGCTGATGCTGTAAAAAACCGCAATAACGGAGAATTAATAAAACTTCCCACAAAAATAAATGAGGGTGAAATAATAGCGTAATTTATGGAAAATCAAAAAACATTAATACTTATTGACGGACATGCTTTAGCGTTCAGACAATATTATGCATTGGAACGTTCTAATATGAAGACGTCTGATGGGACACCAACATGGGCTGTTTTTGGTTTTTTTAAGGCAATTTTTGATTTGATGAAAAATAAGAACCTTCATCCTGATGCAATATGTGTTGCTTTTGATGTTAGTCATCAAACATTTCGTGTGGAAAAATATAATGAATATAAGGCAAACAGAGAAGCAATGCCTGATAATATGCGTTCTCAGATGAAATTGATTTATGAAGGTTTAAAAGCCTTTAATATACCTATATATACAAAAGAAGGTTATGAGGCTGATGATGTTATTGGAACTATTTCAAAAAAGGCTTGTGAATTAGGTCATAAGGTTTTAATTTTAACAGGAGATCAGGATGCTTTTCAGTTAGTTGAAAAGAACGGATGCGTAAAAGTTATAATACCAACAAGAGGTGAATTAAAAGAATATGATTGGGAAGCTGTTTATGAAAAATTTGGTGTTTATCCTGATCAAATAATTGATTATAAGGGTTTAAGAGGTGACACATCCGATAATATTCCCGGTGTTAAAGGTATTGGAGATAAAACAGCCGTAAAACTTTTAGCTGAATACGGACATTTAAATAATGTATTAGAAAATCTTGATAATATTAAACAAAATAAGGTAAGGCAATGTTTATCTGAAGGTATAGAAATGGCTAAATTAAGCTATTTCTTAGCTACTATAGTTAAAGATGTAGATATTGATTTTGACTTTACAAGTACAAAAATAGAATTGCCTAATTTAGCTGCAGTAACAACATTTTTAAAGCAACTTCAATTTCATAGTTTTTTGAAAAGTATTGATTCTATAATGGCATCATTTAATAAAGATGTTAGTCCTGTTGTAAATCAAAATAATATGCAATTAGGGCTATTTAAAGATGCGGTCAGAGCTGAGATTAATAAGCAGGAATTTGATTGTGAGTCTAAAATTATTACCGATACAGAAGATTTGGATAATCTTGTAACATTGTTAAAAAAACAAAAGATAATAGCTTTTAGAACGGAGGGTGAAGTTATAAGTGCCATAAAAGGCAAACTTTATGGCATATCAGTTGCGATTTGCGAGAATGCTGCTTATAGTGATAGAATATCATTTAATGGAGATTTGGGCTGTATAAAGACTTTTTATATTCCAACCGGGCATTATATTGATAACCAACTAGAAGAAAGTGTTGTTATAAATGCATTGAAACCTATATTTGAAGATGAGAATATAAAAAAGATTACATATGAAGCAAAAGTCGAACGAAATTTGTTAAGAGCTTTTGGTATTAAAACGGAAGGAATAGTATTTGATACTCTTTTGGCAAGTTATGTTCAAAATCCTGCACGTGTGCATACATTAAATATTCAATCTGTGGAAAATATTTCTCATGCAATGAACGAGGCGGTACCTTATATCAGAAATGGTAAAACAAATATTAATATAACAAATCTTTCTTTAGATGCAGCACTGGCATTTGTAAGTGATATACTTGCCACAATTTTTGCATTAACAAAATACTGGATTGGATTTTTATCAGAAAAAGAATTAAAACTTTTATATGATATAGAAGTACCGTTGACAGTAATTTTGGCAGATATGGAATTTGATGGGGTATCAGTTGATAAGGCATATTTAGAGCAACTTTCAAGATATATGGCTGATAAGACTCGTTCAATTGAATTTAAGATATATAAAATAGCAGGCGAGGCATTTAATATAAGTTCGCCAAAGCAGGTTGCCGAGGTGCTTTTTGATAAATTGCAGCTGAAAACTAAAAAGAAACATACTAAAACTAAGTATTCAACAGGTGCAGAGGTTTTAGAAGAACTTGCTCAAGAACATGAAATAGCAAGGTTAATTTTGTTATATAGAAAATTTGCAAAATTAAAATCAACATATACTGATGCCTTACCTGGTTTGATAAGTAAAATAGATAATAGAATTCATACAACATATAATCAAACAATAACAGTGACAGGCAGACTTTCTTCTTCAAGTCCTAATTTGCAAAATATTCCGGTTAGAACAGAAGAAGGTAACAAGATTAGAAAGGCTTTTGTACCAAAAGATAGAGAAAATTATGTAATATATTCAGCGGATTATTCACAAATAGAGTTAAGAATATTAGCACATGTTTCAAAAGATAAAAATTTAATAGAAGCATTTAAATCAGGTGAGGATATTCATAGTATTACTGCCTCTAAAGTATTTGATGTACCGTTATCAGAGGTTACAAAGCAAATGAGATATAAATCAAAAGCAGTAAACTTTGGAATAATTTATGGTCAGAGTAAATATGGCCTGGCAAAGGCTTTAAAAATTTCTTTAGACGAGGCAGAAACCTTTATTAATAAATACTTTGAAACCTATCCGAATGTAAAATTATATATGGACTCAATGGTTGAATTTGCTAAGGAAAATGGCTATGTTGAAACAATTTTTGGCAGAAAACGATATTTATCTTCAGAATTAAATAGTAATAACGGTTTGATAAGAGAATTCGCCAAGCGAGCCTCAATTAACCAGCCAATGCAAGGTACGGCAGCTGATTTAATAAAAATGGCAATGATAGATTTATCTAAAAAAATGAAAGAGCTAAAACTTCAATCTAAATTGATTATACAAGTTCATGACGAGCTTGTTATAGAAGCTAAAAAGGATGAACTTGAAGTTTTAAATAAAATAGTAAAAGAGTCAATGGAATTGAACCAGCCGTTATTAGTACCTTTGGTTATTGATATTAATACAGGTGAAACATGGCAAGAATAATTTTATTAATTTTAGTTTTGCTTATATTTCCATTATCTGTTAAAGCGGATGTACAGCCTGTGAGTTTGAGTACATTAGTAACAATACAAAATGTTCCGTTTGAAGAATGTACAAGAATTTTTCCGATAGAGGCAGAAAATTTGTTTTATTTAACTATTGCAGGAATTAATGCGAATCGTTTTAAGATAGAAGAAATTCAATCAAAGACAGGTTATATATTATTTAGTGCAGTGAACAAGACTTTTTTAGCATATGTTGTGAAAATTGATTCAAAAAATTCTTTACTGAGAGTTACACCGACCAATAATATATATTATTTTCAGCCGGGAATTGTATTGAATTTATTTAGATATATTGAATTAAACAGCACGGTTCGTCCTGTTAATTTGCCTGTTAAATGATTTATTTTAATAGATCAAAGGCTTGATCTATTATATTTTGAATATCATAATTAGATTCTCCAGCTGTGGATAGCCATAATAGATATTCAATGTTCCCTGATGGACCTTTTATTGAAGAATACGTTAAACCGTTAATAGCGTAGTCTAGATTAATTGCGTAATCAATTACATTTTTAATTACCTCAAAATGTGTTTTTTTATTTCTTACTACACCGCCTTTTTCAACTTTTTCTTTTCCGGCTTCAAATTGTGGTTTTATAAGACAAATCATTTCATGAAATTCAGGATTCAACAGATTCTTAAAATTTTTTAATACTTTTGTTAAAGAAATAAATGATAAATCACTTACCAGTAAGTCAGCAACCTTGTCATTTGGGTTATATATGTCATTAAATTTACAAATTTTTAAATTAGTTTTTTCAAGCACTTTAACACGTTTATCAGAACGTATTTTCCAATCAAGTTGCCCGTATCCAACATCAACAGCATAAACAAATTTTGCTCCATGTTGTAAAAGACAATCTGTAAATCCTCCTGTTGATGCTCCTGCATCAAAACATATACGATCATTTATTTCTACAGGAAATGTATCAAGTGCTTTTTGTAGCTTAAATCCGCCTCTAGAAACGTAAGGCATTGATTTTACGGATATTTCGTATTCTTTTTCTATATTAATTTGATATCCGGCCTTTGTTATATATTCATCGTTAATTTTTACCTGTCCTGCAAGTATTGCTGCCGAGGCTTTGCTTTTATTTTCAAAATAACCTAAGTCTGTCAGGTATTTGTCTAACCGTTCTTTTTTCATATTCCAAATACCTTTTCTGCATTTTTTGTGGTGATTTCGGCTATTTCTTCAAATGATAAATTTCTAAGTTCTGCTATTTTTTGTGCAACATATTTAACATAAGCCGGTGTATTTTCTTTGCCTCTATATGGTTCGGGGGTTAAATAAGGACTGTCTGTTTCTAAAAGTATTTTATCTAATGGCATGTCTATTGCAACTTCTTTCATTTTTACTGCATTTTTAAATGTTACAACACCGCCTATTGCAAGATACCAACCTTCCTTGACACATTCTTTAGCAAATTCTTTGCTGCCTGAAAAACAGTGCATTACGACTGTTGAATTTTTATTATATTGTTTTAGTATGTTAAATGTGTCTTTATGTGCCTCTCTGTCATGAATACATATTGGAAGATTAAGTTCATTTGCCAGTTGTATTTGTTTTATAAATACTTCTTGCTGAATTTCATTAAAACTTTTGTCCCAATAATAGTCAAGCCCAATTTCACCTATACCGATTATTTTTGGATTTTGAGCTAGAGTTTTTATTGTTTCAGTATATTTATCGTCCCAATCTTTTGCTTCAGAAGGATGTATTCCTAAAAGCCCGTATACATTTTTATATTTGTTTGCTATTTCTGCTATTTTTTCCAAATCTCTCGGATATGCACATGGAAGTATAATTTTTTTTATGTTATTTTCTGTTGCTTGTTGTATTGCCTTATCAATGTCGGCAAGCATATCTATATGAGCATGTGTATCAATTAAATATTTTGTCATCTATTGCATAATTTATATTAATTTGTTATTATTAAATTAGCAAGAACAAAAAGGAGGGTCAAGGTGCCAGGCAAAACAGTATTATGTTCATCCACAGGGGGGGGGCGAGCCTTCAAGGCTTAATAGTCAAGCTTTTCGGGAGCATACATCGATTAAATACCGCTATAAATTGGGGACTTAGTGGTGTTGACTATAGATTAAAAACAAACTATAATTCTAGTATGAAGAATTATAGTAAGAGAAAAAGAGCATTTACATTAGCGGAAGTACTAATAACGTTAGGAATAATAGGGGTAGTAGCAGCATTAACAATTCCTACGCTGATAAATAATTATAATAAGCGTCAGACAGTAACAAAGTTGAAGCAGACGTATTCAATATTGTCGCAGGCATTGACAATGGCCCAGGTAAAAGACGGTGATCCGACAACATGGGAAGTAGCCGGGATATATGGAACACCGACAGATGATCCTAATTTTAATAGTACGCAAACAATAAAAAAGTTTGCCACAAAATATTTAATGCCATATATAAAAGTTACAAAAGATTACGGCTTTACGTCATTTCCAAGAATAAATTATGATGGTTTTTATTTACCTGCAAGTGGAAGACTAGGAGGTGGTGCAGGTGGTTTTGGATATATCATTTTATTATCAAATAACGTATTAATAAGAGTTGGATTAGGAGATGCATGTGTAGAAAACAATGATGATGGAACGTGTAAACGCAGAGAATATAGGGATATTACATTTTTAGCTGATATAAATGGTTTTAGTAAGCCAAATACGATGGGAAAAGATGTATTTTTAATGCAGTTTAATATACCTGACAAACAATTTAAATTCTATCTTTATAACACAAATAGGTCAGCTGTGCTACGTTATTGCAGCAGTGACTTTGATTCACAAATATGCGGATATTTGATATATCTTGACGGCTGGCAGATAAAAGATGATTATCCGTGGTTTTGATGTTTGTGATATAATTCAAACTGTGGAAAATAAAAAGTTAAAAATATCAATAGCTCATTTATATCCGAAATTACTTAATTTATATGGTGATATCGGGAATATCATTACATTAAAAAAAAGATGTGAGTGGCGAGGAATTGAAATAGAATTTGAAGAAATT
This sequence comes from Candidatus Gastranaerophilales bacterium, assembly GCA_944323365.1. GTDB lineage: Bacteria > Cyanobacteriota > Vampirovibrionia > Gastranaerophilales > Gastranaerophilaceae > SIG32. The sequence goes on along the minus strand of CALUSG010000086.1, from coordinate 9,193 downwards.
GATATAGGCGATGAAATAAAGGAACATGACCTTTATTTCATAGGCGGCGGACAGGATAAACAGCAAAGGGATGTTGCTAAAGAATTATTGAAAAATAAACAAAATTTATCGGAACAGCGTGATGGTGGAGCTGTATTTTTGGCTATCTGCGGAGGATATCAGCTTTTAGGACATTACTATCAGCCTCATAATGCGGAAAGGCTTGAGGGGATTTCATTACTTGATGCCTACACAGTTGCAGGCAAAAAAAGATTTATAGGAAATGTTACGGCAGTAACTTCTTTAGTACAGCCAAATACTTTAGTAGGATTTGAAAATCACAGCGGACTTACATATTTACAAGGTGATACAAAACCTATCGCCTATGTTAATGTCGGTAACGGTAATAATGGTCAAGATAAGTCTGAAGGGGCTTATTATAAAAATGTTTTCGGAACTTATTTGCACGGTTCTTTTTTACCTAAAAATCCGCATTTCGCAGACTTCCTTATTGAGTTGGCTCTAGAAAAAAGATATGGCGAAAAAATTGTATTAAATCAGCTTGATGACTATATTGAAAATAGAACTCATCAAATATTAATTGGTAAGGCGTATTAATGATTAATTTATACAACAAATGGTGCAAAATTGATGATAAAATAAGATTTTTGTTTATAGGCTGTGTTAATGCCGGAATTTCTTATGTTATTTTTGCTATAGCTTTATTTCTCTTAGGTGAAAAGTATTATCAAATAGCAGTTGCTTTACAATGGAGCATTTCTTCTATTTTTTCCTATTTAAATCAAAAATTTTTTGTATTCTGCACTAAAGGTAATTATTTAAAAGAATATATTAAATGTTGTACGACTTGGCTTGTAAGTTATATTATTAATGTGTTAATATTAGAGTTCTTAATGCATTATATCTTGAAAAATGCTTATATAGCTCAATTTTTATCTATATTTTTGGTTTCAGTAATAACTTATGTGCTGTTTAAGTATTTTGCATTTAAGAAAAATTAAATATTTTTCACAATATCAACAATATTTTTGACAGCCGAATCAGGAGTTACAGTGGTTAATTCTCCAGTTTCACGGACTTTACATTCAACAAGTCCATCAGAAATTGTTTTGCCCACTGTTATTCTGTAAGGAAAACCAATTAAATCGGCGTCTTTAAATTTAACACCTGCTCGTTCATCTCTGTCATCTAATACAACTTCAACGCCTTGAGCAAGTAGTTCATTATAAATTTTTTCAGCACATTCCATTTGAAGCTTATCATTTGTGCTTACAGGAATAACAACAACATGATAAGGTGCAATAGAAATTGGCCATTTAATTCCAAATTCATCGTGATGAGCTTCCACAGCAGCTGCTGCCGTACGTGTTACACCAATTCCGTAACAACCCATAATATAAGGGTGTGATTTGCCGTTTTCATCTGTGTAAACTGCGTTCATTGGTTTTGAATACTTAGTTCCTAGTTTAAAAATATTCCCAACTTCTATACCTTTTGTTACAAATAACGGCTTACCGCACTGAGGACAGTAATCTCCTTCTTCTACCAGTCGTATGTCTTTATAGTTAAATTCTTTTAAGCCTAAATCATTAAGGTTGGCTCCAACCATGTGTTTGTCGGTTTGATTTATTCCTACAACAAAATTTTTCATATCTTTTACTGTTTCGTCAACTACAATCGGTATTCCATCAAATGGTCCTATAAAGCCTGGAACAGCATCAAATCCATTTTCAGACATTAACTCGGCTATTTCCGCACTTGAGGCTATTCTTATGTCTATTCCTCCAAAAACATTCATTAATTTTGTTTCTTCAATGTTTTTATCTGCTCTTATTAATGCTAAAACAGGTTTTTTATCAATTATATATACGAGTGTTTTTAGAATAATTGTTGACGGTATATTTAAAAATTTACATAATTCTTCAATAGTATGTGTATTTGGGGTATCTACTATTTCTTTTTTATTAAAATATTCATGTCCGTCAGTAATTGTTTGAGGTAATTTTGAAACAGCATGGTTTGAATTTGCGGAATAATCACATTCGTTACAGTAAAAAACATCGTTTTCACCTGCATCAGTATCCGTAATTACCATAAATTCATGTGATACAGAGCCGCCAATTGCTCCTGAATCGGATTGTACCATTTTTGTATCAAGTCCGCAGCGTTTGAAAATTTTCTTATATGCTTCTGCCATATTTTGATATTCTTTGTCCAAGCCGGCTTCGTCAATATCAAAACTGTATGCATCTTTCATTATGAATTCACGTCCTCTTAAAAGTCCATATCTAGGACGGACTTCATCACGAAATTTAGATTGTATTTGGTATAAATTCACCGGTAATTGTTTATAAGATTTTAAGCCGTCACGTGCAATGGATGTAATTACTTCTTCATGTGTCGGCCCAAGGCACATTATTCTGTCATGTCTGTCTTTTAAACGCATTAACTCTTTACCATATGCTTCCCATCTGCCTGATTCCTCCCACAATTCTTTTGGTTGAACAAACGGCATTAAAAGTTCTTGTGCACCGGCTGCGTCCATTTCTTCTCTTATTATATTTTCAATTTTTTTCAAAACTTTCCACATCAGCGGTAAAAAATTGTATACTCCTGATGTTAATTTTCTTATATAACCTGCTCTTACCAGCATTTTATGTGAAATTACTTCCGCATCTGACGGATATTCTCTTAGTGTTTGCACAAATAATTTTGACATTTTCATAGCTATAATCCTCTTTTACTTTATTTTACCATGCTAAAAATTATTGTGCTAAAAATTTGTCCAGTTCTGTTTTAATAATTTTAGGTGCTACAGAGAGGGTATCATTGTTTTCTAAAGCTTTTTGTAAGTAATTTACATAACCGTCCATGTCGTTTAAAAGTTTTTTAATCTCTGCGTAAATATATAATAAATCTCCGTTTGCACCACAATTTTTTATGGCTTGCTTTATTATATCATTGGATTTTTGTATATCACCTTGTTTTGCTGTTATTTTTGCATAAATTTTGTATGCGTCTATGTCTTTAGGATTCAATTCTAAGGTTTTTTCTAAATTTTCAAGTGCACCGGTAATATTGCCCGCTTCAAAATCTATTACCCCTAAGTTATAGTATGCCCAGCTATAATCGGGTGATATTGCTAAAACTTTCTTGAATTCTTCCGAGGCAGATTCATTATCCTCAAATTCTTTGAAAATGTTACCTATATAAAAATGAGCATAGATGTCTTCATCGTTTAGGTCAACTGTTTTTTGAAAATTATCCATTGCTTCAATTAAATCACCTTTTTTAAAGTTTGCTATTCCTATGTTGAAATATGAATTTGAGTCTTTCTCATCGGTTTCCAGTACTTTATTAAAGCACCAAATAGCTTTGTCATACTCTTTTAGTTCTATGTATACAAGACCTAAATTATATAGAGCGTCTGTTTCATCAGGTGAATATTCAAGAGCTTTTAAATATGCATCTTTTGCGTTTTCATATTTTTTAAGTTTTTCATATACAATTCCTAAATTGTAATATATTCCGCTATCTTGTTGAAAAATTTGTGAAAGATATAAAAAATGCGGCAAAGCTTCTTCCGCATAACCTGTATCCAAAAGCAAGACAGCCAGCTGCCTCCTTACCTGAAAATTTGAGGAGTCTTGTTTTAATATATTCTGTAATTCTTCAATTTTATCAGACATAACTTAAATTACCGGAACATCAATTGGTTCTGTTAAAATAACATTTATTACATCACCTTTATTTAGCTGAACATCTTTACCTTTTCTTATCATATCAGCTATGCTGTCATAAACAAAATATCCTGCACAACCAACTCCGCCGCCAATTATTCCGACAGGAACCGTGAGTATTTGCATGTATCCGTTCCAATAATCTTCTCCGACATCAAATCCCCAGTTTGTTGAATCTTTTGCTATTTTACCTGATTTTTTGCAGGTCTGTTTAAATGCATCGCCATAACCTTTTGTTGTTGTAATTCCACCATCATATGTTAAATCTTCACGTCCTACTATATTTAAAGATAATGGTAATTGTCTGCCGGTTGGTGTAACTACATGATCAAAATCCATATATAAAATAGCCCCTTTGGACATTCTTTTTGCAGGTACTATTTTTTGCACCGTTCCTCTTACAACTGAGCCCATAGGTAATATTATATCATTGTCGGATGTCTGTTCCGTTATTAGCATTGCCGTAAAATCAGCTCCTTCAAGATTTGTAACTGTACTTATTGGCGATAATAATTTTATACTCAATTTTGTTCCGGCCGGAATTCTTTTAGTTTTTGCTTTTGCGTTGAATGGCCCGGCTAGTACGCTTTGGGTAGTGAATGTTAATAATATAAATAATGTTATTATAAATGCTCTCATAAAACTCTCCTTAATTTACTTGATTTCTTCCGTTATTTTTAGATTGGTATAATCTTTTATCTGCGGCTTCAATAATTTCAGCGGCGGTTTCTCCGTCATCAGGGAATGTTGATACTCCTAAGCTTATTGTTACATTACTTTCCTGATAATTGTTCAGTCTAAACCTTTTGGTCGCAACTCTTTTACATATTTTTTCAGCAGTTACTACTGACATATCTTTGGGCGTATTTGGAAGAATTATACTCATTTCTTCCCCTCCATATCGGCAAACTATATCCGTTGCTCTTACACTTTGTTTTAAAAGTTGTGCAACCTGTCTTAATACTGCATCGCCTGCCTGATGCCCAAATGTATCGTTAAATTTTTTGAAATAATCTATATCAATTATTATTAATGAAAACGGTGCTTCATAGCGTTTTGCCTGCTCTACCTGCATTTTCATCTGCTCTTGAAAATACCTGTGGTTATATAATTCTGTTAGACCATCTGTCGTTGCTAATAAATATTGTTGTTCAAAGTCTCTTGATTTGATTATGTATTTTACTACAAAAGCTGATACAAATACTAAAAATCCTAAAATAAGCGGATAAACTATTCCTATCCATAAATTATGGTATTTCATCATAAAATATGTGAATGAAATATATAGTGAATACATGGATACAAATGAAAGTGTTACTATTATTGCTGAATTTACGTTTATTACTAAATAACCTGTAATAACTGCCAGTATTATACCTAAAAGTATTGTAATCCTTTTATCAATTTTAGAAATAAAACTGTTATCCAGCATGTTATTCAGGTAAGTTGCTTGAACTTCTACACCCGGATAAAGCTTTGCTACCGGTACTGTTTTTATATCAAATAGGCTTGAGGCTGTTGTTCCGAAATATATAATTTTGTTTTTGAAGTTATAATTGAATTTTTCATTTTTTTCAACAGCTTTAATCAGTCTAAACATAGAGATTTGCTGGTAAGTTCCGGTTGGGCCGTACCAGTTTAAAATAGCTCCGCCGTCATTATCAATATAAATTTTTCTATTATTTAACAGTAATTCAGAACCTTTATTAATTATGAATTCAGGCGGATTGTAGTTTTCTTCTTGTTTAATTATTCCCATGCCTACTTTAAATGCAAGCTGTGGATAATATTTACCTTGATATATTAAAAATATAGGCATTTTCCTTAATATGCCGTCATCGGCTCTTGATACGTTAATCATGCCGATATTGGGCGTTGTTTTTAATAATTCGGGTAGTATTGTTCTGCAATTTTGAAATGTTAAAGACTCAAAATTTATGTCTTGTGAGTAATTTGTAACATCAACGCTTAGTTTCTCGGGTAGTTCAGTCGGCAACCTTAATTCAACCGATTGATTGTCTAAATTCATTGCTGTATAGATATTGTTATATTTTTTAAATGAGTTTATTAGGGCCTGATCAGCATCAGTTTTACTTTTTATGGATTTTACAAACATTAAGTCAAATGCTATTACTTTAGGATGTTGTGCTTCTAAATAGTCAATTATTTTTGCATATACATCACGAGGTAGCGGCCATTCTCCGTATTTGTCCAAAATATATTCATAACTTGCATCGTCTATCGCTATTATTACAATATCTTTGTTAGGTTTTTTATAGTCTGAGTTGACTATAAGATTTTGCCTTAAATCAAAGGTTTTATTCTCTACAGCGTCTAAAAACGTGTTAAAATTTGTGTTTTTTGCAGTATATACAACAAATAACATAAATACTGCAATCCATATTGTATATAATATCTTTTTTAACATATCTATTTTTCAGTATAGCTGATTAGAAAAGATTTGGCAACAAAATTTTTCATTATAAATTGTTTTTCCAGTATAAAGTTGTTTAATTTAAGTATTTCAGTTGAATATGATAATTCATCAGGACGTTTTAAATATCTTAATAAGCATTCTTCGTGTAGGTTCATTGTATTTTCCTATTAATCGGACGACTTATTTATTATTTCAAAAGTTAATGTAAATTACATCAACTTTTTATATAGTTTGTTTGAAAATTTCTAGTACAAATGCATGAAAATATTTTGTAATAATACTTGCGTTTTATATTTTAGCGGTATAAAATGTTATTAGTCGAAATATTTAAGTTTGGAATCTTAAAGAAAAGAGGTAGAAAATGAAACAAGGAATACATCCTGATTATAAGAAAACAACAATCAAGTGTGTATGCGGTAATGAAATAGAAACAGGATCTGTTGTAGATAATATTACTGTTGAAATTTGCAACAAATGCCATCCGTTTTATACCGGTCAACAAAAAATTCTTGACTCTGAAGGTAGAGTTGAAAGATTTAATAAACGTTACGGAAATAAAAAGGCTTAGTTCATTTTATTTAAATTCATATTGTAGCCCCTTTGAAAAAAGTCGGCTACAATTTTTTAAGGAGAAAAGTTGATGGAAGAAAATAATAAGCCAATAGTTAATTTAATCTCTAAACCAAAAAACATGCTTAAAACGGTTTATACGGCATGTAGAACATGTTACAGTGCTGATTATCCGATAAATATTTTTAATAGTACTAATGATGAAGAAAAAATGTTGAAACTTATTGAACGTGTTATTTCATCAGGACACTATTCGACTATTGAGCATATTCAGGTCACGTTTGCAATTTCAAATGTGTCACGTGCCTGTACACACCAACTTGTTCGTCATAGACATATGTCTTTTTCTCAAAAATCACAAAGATATGTTAAAGAAAAAGGTCAGTTTGATTATATTATTCCGCCAACTATTGAGAAAAATGATGAATTAAAAGCTAAATTTATTAATTTTATGAATAAAATATCCGAGCAATATCAAGAATTTATAGACGCAGGTATTCCTGCCGAAGATGCTAGATTTGTTTTACCAAACGCTGCTGCAAGTTCTCTTGTCGCCAGTTTGAACTTAAGAGAATTGATTCATTTAGCTAATTTACGACTTTGCACTAGAGCTCAATATGAAATTAGAACAATGGTTAAAATGATGTGTGAAGCTCTTGTTGCTGAAGAACCGTGGCTCAAGCCTTATCTTGTTCCAAAATGCGAAAGATTCGGCTTTTGCGATGAGGACAAATCTTGCGGTAGAATGAAAACTCGTGAACAATTAGGATTTTAAGATTTTGGATTATCCAAAATCTTAAAATTTAATACTATCTAGAAATGTTAATTTTTAGTGCTTTTTGATTTTATTTGCTGTTGCCTGAACAAGCATTTTTAATGTGTCAAAATTTGGTAAAGCTTTTTTGTTTTGTTGTAAAGCAATATTTTCTACTAAACTGTTTAAGTATACTTCTAAGTTTGTATAACCGGATTTATCCATATTTTTACCATCTCCTGTATCATAAGGATTTAAATTGTGATTAAATTCCCAATCATCCGGTATACCATCGCTATCAGAGTCTACGACAGGAATATCGCTGTTGTATTTTGGATATCCGCCAACGTCATTTGGAGATGTAATAAGTCCAGGGCTATTTTTTGTACCTGAAATGTAGCTGCGTACATCTTTTGTTATTCTATTGTCTACAAAATCCCGTTTGTATGATGCTCCGGCATAGGTTAATACATTTTCAAAAGCACGTTCTGCTGTATGAGTTGTTACAGGATCGTGTGTAAATTCAGATCTCGTTAGTATTGGATTTGTTGATGTTCTTATATAATCCATATTTGGATATACGCCCATCCAATTATCATTTGTTTGGAGAGGGTTTGTATAAACATAATTTCCGTTAACGTATACTATACCATATCTTCCGACATTTGCGATTTCCATAATTTGGCTTCTTGAGGCGATTTGCGTTGCGGGCCCAAATTTAAAATAGTTATTAACTATATTATAAGAACCGCTTTCTGCTCCGTTAATTGAGGAAGAACCCCAGTTATATAATACATTATTTCTAAAGTCGATAGTTTCTAAATCAAGCATATTTGCATGGGAAGCTTTATAAAAAGTCGGGTTGTTACTTCTATTACTTGCAAATAAGTTATGATGATATGAGGAACTATAGCCGCCTAGTGTAGCTCCAAGTCCGTTATTTTCATTACCGGTATTTAGTGCCTCACTTATAATACACCATTGCATTGTTAAATTCCGGTTATTATATAAAGTTACATTATCTACTGATGCCCAGCTGAATGAGCAGTGGTCTAAAATAATATCGTGTCTGTTTTTAGCAGTTAAAGCACTGCCATTTACTTGACTACCTAATCTAAATCTTATAAATCTTATGATAATATTGTCGGCTTCTATAGATACCGGATAATTTTTTATACAAATACCGTCACCGGGAGCGGTTTGTCCTGCTATTGTTAAATCGCCATTTTTTATTATTAAAGGTGATTTTAAGTTAATAATTCCAGAAATGTCAAAAACAATCGTCCTGGGGCCTTTTTGGTTAATAGCATATCTTAAAGACCCGAGCTGATCGTTGTCCTCAAGAGTTCTTACATGATAGACAACACCGCCACGACCTCCGCTGGTGAACGCTCCATAACCTTCTGCTGCCGGAAATGCGTAGTGTCGTTTTGGCGTTTGAAATACCATTAGTCCGAAAATTAATCCTGCTAATATTATTGCAATAGCTATAATACTTGATAATCCAATATCTTTAATTTTATTTATAATTTTTAAAAACATAGTCTGCTCCTCTTAAAAAAAACTGGGCCCGGCGGGAGTCGAACCCGCGATCTCCGGTTTAGGAAACCGTTGCTCTTCCTACTGAGCTACGAACCCTTATGCCTGACGGGAGTCAAACCCGTGACCTTCGGCTTCGGAGACCGACGCTCT
>CALUSG010000085.1 GCA_944323365.1 Candidatus Gastranaerophilales bacterium | reverse complement strand
ACACTTGATCTTGTATTTTTGAAACTAATGTAGGAACAGTTAATGCAGCTACTATTCCGATTACTCCTATCGTAATTAATACTTCCGCTAATGTAAACGCTCTTTTCCTATCACTATAATTCTTCATGCTAGAATTATAGTTTGTTTTTAATCTATAGTCAACACCACTTAATCCCCAATTTATAGCGGTATTTAATCTATGCATACCCCCGAAAAGCCTGACAATTAAGCCTCGAAGGGTCGCCCCCCCCCCGCCACCTCCCGCCATTAAAACGCTTGCTGTATCAACCTTTCCAACCATTTTGTTATCCTCCTTGTTATAAATTATACTAAAAAATTTTTATAATGACAACAAAGCCTTAACTGTATGTAAAGATTACTTTAAAATTAAGACTTAACAATGTGTTTATGCTATAATTCTAGTATAAGGGAGTAGAAGGAGAAAAATTTTGAGCCAGCAGAATATATTTGATGATGGAAAGATTGTTCAAGTTAATATAAGAGAAGAGATGAAACGCTCATATATAGATTATGCAATGAGTGTTATAGTAGGTCGTGCATTGCCTGATGTACGTGATGGCTTAAAACCTGTTCACAGACGTATTTTATACGCAATGAATGAACTAGGAATGACTCCTGATAAACCATTTAAAAAATGTGCACGTATAGTTGGTGAAGTTTTAGGTAAATACCACCCACATGGTGATACCGCAGTATATGAAGCACTTGTGCGTATGGCTCAAGACTTTTCAACAAGATATTTAACTGTTGACGGTCATGGAAACTTTGGGTCTGTTGACGGTGACGGAGCTGCTGCAATGCGTTATACAGAAGCCCGTATGCATAAAATTACACAATCAATGTTAGCAGATATTGATTGTGAAACAGTTGAATTTGAACCAAATTTTGATGGTTCATTACAGGAGCCTTCCGTTTTGCCAGTAAGGTTGCCTATGCTTTTATTAAACGGCGTTTCTGGTATTGCTGTTGGTATGGCTACAAATATTCCGCCACACAATCTTTGTGAAATAGTAGACGGTACTGTTGCACTTATTGATAATCCGGATATTACTGTTGCTGAACTGATGGAATACATAAAAGGTCCTGATTTTCCGACAGCAGCAACGATTATAGGTTTAAATGATATAAAACAAGCTTATGAAACCGGTCGAGGATCAATTAAAATGTCCTCTGTTGCAAGTTTTGAAGAAATTGCAGGCGGAGGCGGAAGACAGGCTAGAACAGCCATTGTCATTACTGAAATACCTTATCAAGTTAACAAATCAATGCTTATCGAAAAAATTGCGGATCTAGTTAAAGAACAAAGAATTAACGGAATTTCTGATATTCGTGATGAATCCGACCGTGAAGGTATGAGGATTGTTATTGAACTTAAGCGTGACGCAAAGCCTGATGTTGTTAAAAATAACTTGTTTAAATATACGCAGCTTGCTACAACTTTCGGTGTCAACATGCTTGCTCTTTGCGGAAAACAACCACGACTTATGAATTTAAAACAGGTTTTGGAAGAATTTGTTGAACACAGAGTCGAAATTGTTACTAGAAGAACTATTTTCTTCCTGAAAAAAGCTAAAATCAGAGCACATATTTTAGCAGGATTAATTATTGCCTTAGGTTCAATCGATGAAGTTATAGAAATAATCAAAAAATCAAAGACAATTGAAGATGCTAGAACAGCTTTGATGTCACGTTTCGGACTTGATGCCGATCAATCAAATGCTATTTTAGAAATGCAATTAAGACGTTTGACAGGTTTGGAACAGGACAAAGTCAAAGCAGAATATGATGAGTTAATCAAAAAAATTGCAGAATACGAAGAAATCCTGGCAAGCCGTCAAAAAGTTTTGAATATTATCAAAACAGAACTTTTAGAAGATAAAGAAAAATACGGCGACGATAGAAAAACTCAAATTTTACCGGAACAAGGTGAAGTTACTATTGAAGACTTGACTCCAAATACGCCAATGGCGGTATTTATAACTCATCAAGGCTATTTAAAACGTATTTCACTTGATACATTTGAACGCCAAAATCGTGCTACTCGCGGTAAATCCGGTATAAAAACTAAAGAAGACGATGATATACAGCACTTCTTTACTGCTATGATGCATGATAAAGTATTGTTCTTCTCATCAAAAGGAACTGTTTACAGCCTTAATGTTTATGATTTCCCTGAAGGCGGACGTCAGGCAAAAGGTTTACCGATTGTAAATGTTCTTCCAATTGATCAGGATGAACGTATTACGGCGGTTGTTCCTGTTAGCAGCTTCTCGCATGATTTAAATTTAATTATGTTAACGAAAAAAGGTTATATAAAACGAATTGAGCTCGATAATTTTGCAAATATAAGAAGAAACGGAATTATTGCAATAGGACTTGAAGAAGGCGACAACCTTAACTGGGTTAAACTTGCTACATCAAAAGATGAAATAATAATCGGAACGTCTTGTGGTATGGCAATTAGATTCCCAATTCAAGATTTAAGGCCGTTAGGAAGAAGTGCTAGAGGCGTAACATCAATGAAATTACGTACTGGCGATGAAATTGTAGGTTGTGATATTGTTCCAAAAGATTACGATGCGGATTTACTTGTCGTAACATCTGACGGTTTTGGAAAACGTACTAAACTTTCTGAATTTAGAACTCAAAACAGAGGCGGCATAGGTCTAATTGCCACTAAATTTAAATCTAGTTCATCAAGACTAGTTGCTTTAACTATTGTAAACGATAGTGATGACATTATGCTGGTTACTGCAAATGGTATTGTGACTAGAATAAATGCAGGCTCAATTTCTAGACAAGGACGTCCGGCAACCGGTGTTAGAGCACAAAATCTGATTGGTAATGATACAGTGGTTTCAGTTAACAAAATTATTAATCCTGATGAGGATGAAATAAAAACTGAAGCTCCTCAAGAAATTGAACAAACAAGTTTGCTTGAAGATAAATAAATTTTACTCACTGTATTTTTTATAAGCATTTACGACTGTATTATAACCTGTCGGTATCTTTAAAATCTTATGAGGAATATAATATGGATTTGTAAATGCAGAAAAAACATCCGCAGTAACATTAAATGCCGTATTAACAGTACCTCTTAAATATTTATTCTTGATTTTGTCTTCTGAAAATTGAACACTTCTAAAAGGATTTCCAGTAGAATCATAAATATCGTAGGTATATTTATCAATCTTCGAAGCTATATCATTATATGTTTCATTACCAAGAAAAGTTATTCGCATATTTATATAATACACATAAAAAAAAATTTTTCTATTTTTTTACAAAAAATTGTGAAGAACAAAGTGTTTTAGTAGGGTTATCTTTTGAAAAAACTTTCATAATATAAGCTCCGGGTTCTGAAATCACTACATAGTCATCATAATAATACATTTGTTCATCTTTTAAATAAGCCGAATAACTCCAAAATAATTTATAACCAAAACGGCCATAAGCATTATCTTTTTTTATTACTTGTATATCTATTGAACGTGTATTTATTTTCTTAGGGATTAAAATTAAATAATAAATACGCTGATTTGTTTGGAAAACATTTGAAAAATTCATTACATTTTCGGCAGTAATTTTATTTTGATTAAATAAAATTGCAGCTTTTTCTTTAGAGCAAGCACAAGTAAACAAAATTAAAAAGCAAAAAATTAAACAAATTTTTTTCATTTTTCTAAACTTCTAATCTTATCCTGTACTTGAGAAACGTTTGCTGCGTCCTTGTTGTATTGTAAAAATAACTTATAATTTTTTAAAGCTTCTGTCTTATCATTTTCAGTTTCTGCAGCAATGGCTAAAGCATAATAAGCATATGCATATTGTGGATCGACTGCAATAACTTTATTAAAAGATTTTTTAGCTTCAGCTATATTATTATCATTGGCATAAACTAAACCTAAATTAAACCAACCATCAGTATAATCCGGATTTACCACTATCGCTCTTTTATATAATTCTGAAGCTTTTAGATTATCGTTTTTAAGCTTATATATATTCCCCATTTTTAACAATGTCACTTCATCATTTGGATTAATATCCAAAGCATTTTGATAATTTTTCAACGCAGTTTCATAATCTTTTTTTCTATAATTTTCATCACCAAGTAAAATTAAATCTTTATTTTTAGCTAAGGTTTCGCTATTTGATTTGACCATCTGACCGTCATCAGTTAATGAAATTTCAGGAAGTTCATCATCATTAACCACTGATACATCATTATTTTGATTGTATAAAGCAGCTATAAATTCACCATACTCATTACTGTATAATGTTTCATCAGGATTTAATGCAATAGCTTTTTCGTACATCTCGCCTGCTTTGTCATTCATTTCTAAGCCTCTATATGCTTTTGCTAAACCATAATATGCATAGTCATTCGCTGTATCTTTTGCAACAGCTTTTTGAAAATACTCGGCGGCTTTAGAATAATTATTAGTATGTAAAAATACAAATCCTTCTGATACAATTGCCTTAACCAAATTCGCTTTCACTGTATTATCTGCTTTTACTGCAAGAACTTGCTCATACAAAACAATTGCTTCTTCATATCTATCCAAAGCATGCAATGCTATTGCCTTATTAGTTTTTGTATCTATATCATCAGGTTCTGCCTGTAAAATTTCATCATATAATTTCAAAGCCTGTATGTAATTTTTCTTTGAATGATAGCAGGAGGCTAAATCTTTTTTTATTTCCAAATCAGTTGATTTAATAGCTAACGCTTTTTCGTAACTTTCAATAGCCATATCCAAATTCTTCATGCGTTTGTATACAATTGCACTATTTTTATATGCTCTTATATCAGACGGGTAATTAGAAATATAGATTTTGTATTGTTCAACAGCTTCTGAATTTTTTCCCATTTCCGCAAGAAGATTTGCATAGTCCAAACGAATAGAATGCAGATTAGGCAATTGCTGAAAAACTATATTATACTGCTCTAATGCTAAATCATTATTACCTAATTCTTGATATGCCAAGGCAAGACTAACATGACAAGATGTATTATCCGAATCATTTTCTATAGCCTTTTCTAATATTTCCGCACCTTTTGCATATTCTCCTATTTTAACTAGAGCAATACCGTAATTTGCAAGATCTTTAATTTTTGAAGAGTTTTTATTATATAACTTTGTATATTCCTGAACAGCTTTTTCAGGAAGATTTAATGCGAGATAGCACGCTGCAATATTTTCACGAGCGTCCCAATGTTGTGGATAAATTTCTAAAAATTTATTATAAATTTTTACTGCTTCTTTATAATCATGCATTTGATATTGAACATTTGCAATATTAAGATAGTTATATTTATACTCGGGGAAAATTTCCATTGCTTTGTTATAAGCTTTTAAAGCATCATTATACTTTCCTTGAGTTTCATAAATGCTACCGACACTTATATATATAAAGGCATCGTCAGGTTTTAATTCTATAGCTCGTGAATATGCCTGCAAAGCTTTTTCATACTCACCGATTTCTGAGTATATCCCGGCTAATTTTGTATATAAAAGACTATCATTTCCCTCTAAACTTATAGCTTGCTTTAATTTTTCAATAGCATCAGGAATATTATTTTGATATTCTGCAGAACAAGCCTGTTGATATAATGCATTGACTTCAGCTGACATGTAAGCTTGTGCCGATACAACACTAAAGGATAATGCTACTATGAAAGATATTAAAAAACGTCTGTTAATTTTAGCTACTCCTCAATTATATTTTAACAAAAAATTATATTTGTGTAAAGTTGTCGAATGATTTTTCATTTAAAATTTTAATACTTTAATATTAACTCAAAAGAATTATTAATTTTAATAATTTAATAAACTAAAAATTTCTTAACAAAAATTTACAGATTTTTCAGGTATTTGAGCAAATTTTAATTTTTAGCCGTTTTAGACCACTAGAAAAAATAATACTTATGTGTTATAATTATTGCGAAAGTTATTTAACATAACTTAAGAAAAAAGGAGAAGGATTCTATGTCAACGCTAGTGACAAAAAAGAAAGAGAAAAAAGTCAAATCCAAATTTAACGATGAGTTTGAAAATTATTTAAAAGCTCAATGTTTAAAAACTACCTTTAATGGTGTGGAGTTGGAAACATTCTCTTGGTACAAGAAAGTCTTAGGGCTTGCTTAAAAAGAAAACTTAAAACAATTTAAAAAATCGGCTGTCATCGAAAGCCGATTTTTTTATGACAATTTTCTAATAAGTTCATGTGCTTCTTCACAATCAGGAAAAATTTCAACAGCCTTTTCCAGCTGTGCTAGGGCTGAACTGTTATTATTCAATTTTTCATAACATTTAGCACTATTTAAAAGTAGATTTACATTCATAGGATTTTTGACAAGCAAATTTTCAAAAATTGAATTTGCCTGTTGGTAATCCCCCATTTCAAAATAACATAAACCTAGAAGATTTTCACAATCGATTGTAGGTTCAGCTTCAAAGGATTTTACAAGATAAATTTTGGCATCTTCATAATTTTGAGCTAAAAACCTTATTTTACCTGCAATAAACAAGAAAAACGATTGATCATTAGCAAACTTTAATGCTTTGTCAATCTGTTCTTGAGCTGTAGTTAAATCTTTTAATTGAATTTTATTTAAAGCAGAAAAAGCCAGTGCATTCGGATTATTCGGCTCTAACGTTAATGCTTTTTGATACATTTCATCTGCATCTTTAAATTCTGTTGTAGCATGCATATAATTAGCATATTCAAAAACAATAGAGAAATTTTTAGGATTTAATTTATAAGCTTTTTCAAACTCATCTTTTGCATAATCAAAAAGACGTTTAGTTAAATAAATGACTCCTAAATCTTTATGTGCCATAGCATAATCAGGTTTAAGCTCAATAACTTTTTTTAGAATTTTTTCTGCCCTGTCAAAATCATTTGTTTCAATACAAACATGAGCATACTCATAGTGTATTTCAAAAGAAACATTACCGAGCCGTAATATTTTCTCATAAACTTCTTTTGCCTTAAGAGGCTGATTAACTTTCATATATAAATCAGCTAACTTTTGAGCCATTTTAACTGATTTTGGATTCAGCATAACCAGGTTATACAAAATATTAATAGCTTTATAATAATCCCCTGTTAATTCGTAACAACAAACTAAATTATATTGAAAATTATGTTTTTCAGGATTTTGTAAAACTAAATGTTTATAATGTTTAATTGCTGAATTATAGTCCCCGGATTTAACTTCAGAAAGAGCTAACGCAACCAGGTAACTATCCAAAGGCTCTTTTTCATAGGCTTTTAAAAAATACTCACATGCTTTTTTATGATTATTCTGAATTTGCAATATTGAACCTATATTAAAATACGTAACCGAACTTTCAGGACTTAGTTCACTTGCTTTAACATAATTTTCATAAGCCTTATCTAAATTTCCTATTGTGACATAAGATGTCCCCAAATTATTATAAAGCTGTGCATGTGTCGGGTTTAATTCTAATGCTTTTTCAAGATAATATAAACTATCTTCAAATTTTTTAATAGACATGCAGGCCGTACCTATTATGTAATAAATTGAATAGTCATCTGTAACAAACTGTAATGCTTTTTTACCAAGTTCAATTGCTTTTTCTGCCTCATTATCTTTCATATATACAACACATAAATCTTTGTATGCTTCTATAAATTTTTCTCTAAGAGATATAACTTTTAAATAAGCACTTTTAGCATGCAAAAGATCATTTAAGTTATCATAACAATTTGCAAGATAAAACCAGCTTGAGGCATCATCCGGTAAATATTTAACTACGGTTTCAAAAACGCTTTTCCCCTTATCAAATTTTTCTAGATTAATATAACAAAGTCCAAGAAGCTTTAAAGCTTCAATATTTTTTTCATCAGTTTTTAACAAATCTTCCAGTTTAATTTTAGCCTGTTCAAAATTTTTATCTTTTATCAATATGTTAATTTCTTCCATAAAAAAATTATACCTTAAAAAAAATTTTAATGTATAATTAAGCTATGAATATAAACCAAGAATTTGATACAATAGCAGCAATCTCAACACCAATAGGAACAGGCGGTATTGGTGTAATAAGAATTTCTGGAGAGGATAGTTTTAATATAATAAGAAAAATATGTCCTCAAAAAACTTTTTTTCCAGGTCATATTATACATGGTTGGATCGAAGACAATGGGATAAAAATAGACGAAGTAATAATATTACCATTTTTTAAACCACATAGTTTTACCGGAGAAGATGTAATAGAAATTCAATGTCATGGGGGCATCAAAGTAGTCCAAAACATTTTAGACTTAGTTTTAAAAAAAGGTGCAAGGCTTGCTGAACGTGGTGAATTTACCAAACGAGCATTTTTAAATAGAAGAATTGACCTATCAAAAGCAGAAGCTATTGCTGATTTA
The DNA here is from genome assembly GCA_944323365.1 of Candidatus Gastranaerophilales bacterium. Lineage (GTDB taxonomy): Bacteria > Cyanobacteriota > Vampirovibrionia > Gastranaerophilales > Gastranaerophilaceae > SIG32. The sequence goes on along the minus strand of CALUSG010000085.1, from coordinate 4,594 downwards.
ATTAATGCAAAAACACAAAATTTTGCAATTCAATCAGCCAAAAACCTTTCCGGAGCTTTAATGAAAAAAATAAATGATATTAGATTATTAGTTTTTGTTACCGTATCAAAAATAATTGCCGCAATTGACTTTCCTGATGAGGTATCCGAATTAGATTATAATGATTTAATTTCAGACATAGAAAATACCTTAAATGAAATTGATAAAATACTTTCTAGTGCAAAAGCATCAAATATTCTACGCCAAGGTTTTAAAGTTGCTATAGTTGGGAAACCTAACGTTGGAAAATCTTCTTTGTTTAATAAATTATTAAACATGGAAAGAGCAATTGTTACAGATATCGCAGGTACAACAAGAGATATTTTAACAGAAACTCTTGATATGGATGTCGCTGTAACCTTAATTGACACCGCAGGCATAAGAACTACTGAAAATATAGATAAAGTTGAAAAAATAGGTATTGAATATTCTAAACAATCTGCAGACGAAGCTGATTTAGTTTTGTTCTTATATGATGCACAAACAGGTTTTGACGAGGAAGACAAAATAATTTTTGATTTAATAAAAGACAAAGAACATATTATTTTAGCGAATAAATGTGACCTTGTTAAAGAATATAAAGACGATTCTCTATATATTTCAACATTAACTGAACAAGGTTTAGATGAGTTAAGGAATAAAATAAAAAATATAGTAAGTAGTTTTTCAAATGAAGATACGGAATATATAACGAATAAACGCCAGCAAGACTGTTTATTAAAATGCAAAAATAATTTATTAAACGCATTAAATGGAGCAAAAGCTAATGAACCCCAAGATTTAATCTCAATAGATGTAAAGGCTGCTCTTGGGAATTTGCATGAAATTACCGGTGAAGTCGTTACAGATGAAATCTTAAACAGTATCTTTGATAATTTTTGTATAGGGAAATAATATTAAATGAAAGCTTTAAAATCACAAAGATTACATATCGGGATTTTTGGTCGAACTAATGTAGGAAAATCCTCTATTTTAAACAGGATAGCGAACCAAGATATCTCTATAGTTTCTGACATAGCAGGAACAACAACTGATGTAGTCGAAAAATCAATGGAACTATTACCCATCGGGCCCGTTACTTTTTTAGACACTGCAGGACTAGATGATAGAACTGATTTGGCTGAAAAACGTATTGAAAAAACAATGAAAATAATTAACAGAACAGACATAGGAATTATCGTATGTGATGATAAAGGAATAGCTGATGATGAAAAACAAATAATAAATAAATTTCTAGAACTAAATATTCCATATCTAATAGTTGTAAACAAATGCGATAATGAACAAATTGCTACATTTGTCTTTAACAAAATTTCTGAATATTTTAATACTACATCCAAAAGTTCATTTATAATAACTTCTGCAAAAGAAGATAACGATATAGTTTTTAAAATTAAAGATGCGTTAATAAAGTTACTTCCTGAAGATTTTATAAATCCACCTCGAATAACAGGTGATTTAATACCGGAAAAAAGTACGGTAATTCTTGTTGTACCAATTGATAAAGAAGCCCCGAAGGGAAGATTAATTTTACCACAAGTGCAAACTATCAGAGATTTGTTAGACAGCAATTGTATGGCATATGTAGTTAAGGAAACAGAACTTGAATCCGCACTATGTAACTTAAAAAAATCACCTGATTTAGTAATAACAGACTCACAAGCCTTTAAAAAAGTTGCAGAAATAGTTCCAAATGACATTCCTTTAACATCATTTTCAATACTTTTTGCAAGATTAAAAGGGGATTTAAAAGAATTTATAAAAGGAGCAAACTCTATAAAAAATCTTCAAGATAATGATAAAATTTTAATCCTCGAAAGCTGTACACATCACGCTATCGAAGATGATATAGGAACTGTAAAAATTCCAAACCTTTTAAGAGAAAAAACAGGTAAAAAGCTAATTATAGAAAATTATTCAGGTCATGATTTTCCTGATATTTCCGAGTATAAATTAATAATCCATTGCGGAGCATGTATGACAAACAGACGGGAAATTCTATCAAGAATTTTAATTGCAAATAATTTAAATATTCCTATAACAAACTATGGAATAACAATCTCATATTGTTTAGGTATTTTACCAAGGGCTGTAAAAATTTTTAACATTTAAAAATTATTTTTAACAAAGCAAAAGAAAATCTCGTTTAAAAGAATCGATAATTACATCAGAAATATGATTAAAAAGAAGTATTCTTTAGATAAAATATATTTATGTATGATGAAGAAGACAAGGAATTAAAAAAAGTCGGTCTTGAACTAATGTTTATGACACCTGAAAAATGCGAAAAAGCTGATGGAATTACCGCAGTCGAATTAGCAAAACTTGTCGAATTGCCTATTGAAACAGTAAAAAAGAAACTAAATATACTTAAAGATGCAGGTATAGTAAGAGTCAAGGGCATAAATCCAAAATTTTGGAAATTTGATGAATATAATTTTCAACGAATGGATGAAGAAGATGAAACTTTTAAGCTTTTATGCAGCTTTGATGACGTAGATTTTGACAGATACTTTCAATATTAAAAAAATATCGGGTTACCCCGATATTTTTTAAGAATTAACCTCTGATTTTTAACTTTTTAATCAAATCTCTATATTCATCAAGATTTTGATTTTTAACATAAGCAAGTAATCTTTTTCTTTTACCTACCATCATTAAAAGACCTCTTTTAGTTGCGAAATCTTTTTGATTAGTCTTTAAATGTTCAGTAAGTTCAGCGATTTTTTTGCTCATCATCGCAATTTGTACAGCAGCAGAACCAGTGTCTTTTTCATCTTTGCCGTATTTTTTCACGATTTCTTTTTTGTTTTTCAAGTTAATTGACATATTGTTTTTTCCTTTTTGTTGAGTGACATATTGGCGTAAGCACTCTACAAAAGAAATTTTAATATATAAAGAAAAAATTGCAATACCTAATACCTTACATGTTACATACAATTAAGATAAAGTTCTTGTTGTAAGATAAGCTTTAAATGCTGATGTATTTGCAAAACTAAATTGATCTCTTGCACAACCTAAATCAATATCCGCTTCAAATAATGATTTAGCTGATAAATTATACTTTTTAAATGCATCATTATATTGAGATGACTTTTCTCCATACATATTTGTAGCATATTGCAAATTTTTTATTGCATCAGTTTCTGCATTTTTCATTGCGTTGTATTGAGCCAAAGCCGCATAATATCGGGCTTCCGCTTCATCTTTTTTTGCCTCTTTTTCAAGAGCCCAACCCTTGACCTCATTATTAATATTATTAGATATATCTTCAGCTTTTTGTATGTTTAATGCTCTTTGGAACGTAAATGCAGACCCGAGTTTTAAGGCTTTATCCAAATAATCGGAATAAGACATCAAATTTTTAAACGGCGAGCTTTTAAACTGCTGTTCTGTTAAAATTCCGTTTGTTTGGTCTACTCTGCTCATAAATATCCCTTTCTCTTATATATATAAAGTATATCTTTGTTCAAAAATTGCCATTTTTGTAAAGATTTATTACAGCATTAATAATAACTTCCTATCAACAAAACCATGGAATATAGCGTCTATTTAATATTACCCAAATGGATAATTCTTAAAATATATAAAATAATATTTAATATAAATATATTTTTCATACATAGGTTATATTGATATTAAGTAAGAGTCTTACACAGACTCTTTTTTATTATACATAATTTTTCATTACTTTTTTCTCTGATATACAGATTAAAAACTATTTATGTTAAAATCTAATATATGATAGACAGATATTTAAGAGAAGAAATAAAACAAATTTGGGATATCCATTCAAAATTCAACTACTATTTAAAAGTTGAAATAGCAGTATGTGAAGCATATGCAGAATTAGGAGAAATACCAAAACAAGATGTTTTAATGATAAAACAGCGTGCACGATTTGATGTTAAACGAATTGATGAAATTGAACGTGAAGTAAGACATGATGTAATAGCATTTTTAACTAACGTAAATGAAAGCTTAGGAGATTTAGGCAGATATATGCATGTAGGGCTCACAAGCTCTGATGTCATAGATACAGCATTTGCTCTGCAAATCCAGGATAGCGGTAAAATAATAAAAGAGGATTTAAATAAAGTAATAAATTCATTAAAAAATTTAGCAGAAAAACACAAAAAAACAATTTGCATAGGGCGTTCACACGGAGTACATGCAGAAATTATGACCTTTGGTGTAAAACTATGCAACTGGATAGACATTTTAGAACGCCAAAAAAACAATTTTGAACATGCACTTGAACAAATACGTGTAGGACAAATTTCAGGTCCGGTTGGTACATATAGCAATATTTCACCTGAAGTGGAACAAATAACGTGCAAGCATTTAGGATTAAAACCTGCAAGAATATCAACTCAAATCATCGCAAGGGATTATCACGCATACTTTATGCAATCATTAGCATTAATAGCAAGCGTAATTGAACAATTTGCAACAGAAATAAGACACTTGCAAAGGACAGAAGTTTTAGAGGTAGAAGAAGGATTTGGAACAAACCAAAAAGGTTCTTCTGCAATGCCGCATAAAAAAAATCCTG
>CALUSG010000084.1 GCA_944323365.1 Candidatus Gastranaerophilales bacterium | reverse complement strand
TTACAATAAACTTCTTTACCCTCAATCGGCCTGAACGGAACCTGAGTTTGAGCTCCGCATTTTGAACAGACCGCATCATACATTTTTCTGTTTTTTCTGTTGAGCTGTCTGCGTTTTTTTCTGCATTCGGGACATCTTTTGGGTTTGTTAACGAGACCTTTTTCTGCATAGAATTCTTGTTCGCCCGCTGTGAAAATAAACTCTACGCCGCAATCTTCACAGACTAATTTTTCATCTTCGTACATGGTTTTTCTCCTGATTTGGTAAGGGAATCTAAATTCCTTCAATTGATTATACACTATGTTTAAGAATTATGCAATAGGGTTTGAATATTTTCCGGTACGTTTTGCCGTACTTTTTGGCGGTCAAATTAAGTTTTTTCATGTTATAATTTCAAAAGGGAGAGAACTTTATGTCAATAATTATAATGATACTGTTATTAAGCGTACTGATACTTGTTCACGAAGCCGGACATTTTTTGGCAGCAAAAGCCTTCAAAATGAAGGTTGCAAAATTCGGATTCGGACTTCCGATAGGGCCGACTTTGTGGGAAAAACAGGTCGGAGATGTAAAAGTTCTGGTTCATGCTTTTTTACTCGGCGGATATGTTGCTTTTCCGGACGATGACAAAGAGCTTGATTTACCGAAAGATTCTCCCGACAGATTTTTAAACCGTCCGATTTATCAAAGATTAATTGTTGTATCGGCAGGTGTTACGGCAAACGTAATCTGCGCTTTTATTTTTGTTCTTTTAACCGCATTTTTGTGGGGGCATATGCCGTCCGGAAAATATAACGTTTACGTAAACCAAATTGTTGCGGAAAAAGACCAATCAGTCTGGGCATCAGGTCTTGAAGCCGGCGATAAAATCGTTAAAATTAACGGTTCGGATATAGATTCCGCGTACGGTTTATTAACTTTTGCACAGCTGAGCAAAAAAAATGACGGCAAAGTTGATGAAATATTTGCCGCAGAAAATTACAGAAACCTTAAAAAACTCAATCCGGCATATAAACAAGACGAAGTTATTCCTGCAGAAGTTATCGTACGGCTTCCCGAACAAAAACCTGAACAGGCAATAAAACTTTCTGCAAATATGTTGAAAGGATTTCAAAAATATCAGGACAAACAGATTTCTCTGACAGACGCCCAAAAGCAGCTCAGAGATAAAGTCGCCGGAAAATCTTATATTGTATCCGACGGAACTTACACTCTCAATAATATAGCCTTTGCGCTTTCTGACAGTGTAAGACCGCTTTATATAACCGTTTCCAGAAACGGAAAAAATGTCGAACTCAAACCGATTTATCCGAATGAACAGGGTCAAATCGGCATACAGCTTAATGCGCAGGAAATATTAATCCCGACAAAAGGCATAAAATCAGCAGTTGTTACAAGCGGAAAATATCTCTATGATCAGACTTATATGCTTTTATACGGACTTTATCAAATAGTTTCGGGCAAAATTCCTCTGAAAGATTTGCACGGAATTATCGCGATTACAAAAGTCGGCGGTGACATAATCGACAACAACGGATTTTTCTCGGGATTACTTTTGATTGCAATAATCTCACTTGACCTTGCAATAGTCAACTTTCTTCCCATACCGGCGCTTGACGGCGGACATGTACTGTTTTTAATTCTGGAAAAACTCCGCGGCAAACCGCTTGAAGAAGAAGTTATAGACAAAATCGGAACAGCCGGATTTTTATTCTTAATCCTGCTTATGGTTTTTGTAATCTTTAACGACATATTCGCGCTTATAACAAAACAGCTTTAAGGTTTTTTCAGCTTTGCAAAATCTTCTTTGATTTCGGTCGCCTTGCGTTCAAGTTTGTTGTAAACCTGCGAATTAATTTCGCCGCCGATTAAAAGCAAAATTGAGGTGTAATAAAGCCATACCATCAAAACAATAAACGCTCCGATAATTCCGTACACAAGGTTGTATGTCCCAAGATTGTTAACATAAACTGAAAATCCCCACGAACCCACAAGCCAGAATGTGCAGAAAAACAAACTTCCCGGCAGAGCACTCGCGCGCTTGAACGCTTCGTTTCCGCGCAAATCAGGCAGAATATAATAACTTAAAAACGCCATCAAATATAATGCAAGAAACGCAACCGGCCAGCGTAAAGTCAAAAGTATAACCGCGGCCTTGCCTGACATGTGAAAATGTTCTATCGCAAAATAAATAAACACTTTGCCGAATACAATTAAGTTTATACTCAAAAATAACACAAGTGTGTTTACGATTACCATTATAAAAGACAAAATCCTTGTATAAACAAACGATCTTCTTTCTTCAACTTTATAAGCTCTGTTAAGTCCCTTCAATACAACAGCCACACTGTTTGTCGAAAGAACAAGGGTGACAATAATCCCGACAACCGCCATTATATCGCCTTTTTGGAATATCATTACCTCGGATAAAACACTCAAAATCAAATTCATGGCCTGTTCGGGCATAATATTTGAAAGCGCCAGCAAAATCGGATCCATGTAAGATTTGTTTCCCATCCAGCCGAACACCGCCATCAAAAACAACATAAACGGAAAAATGCCGATAACCATCATAAATCCCATTTCTGCAGCCATTCCGTAGAAATCATTTTTAATAACCGATATTACTAACCTCTTTACAGCTCTTATAAATCCGTTATTCTTCACAGTTCATGCTTCCTAATTTCAGCGAGAATTTTCTTGACTGATTCTTCCACGTTGGATTTCATGGTGCATCCCGCGGCGAATTTGTGTCCGCCGCCGCCGAAAATTCCGCAAATTTCCGCCACATCAATCGATTTGCTTCTCATGGAAATTTTGCATCCGCCGTTTTTCATTTCTTTTGCAACAAATGCAACGCAGGTTGAAGTTATTGCACGGAGCCTTTCGGTCAAACCTTCCGCAAATTCTTCATCCGTGTTAAATTTTTCCATATCTTTTTTATAAACCGTTGTATAAACAATTTTGTCATCATCAAGAAAAACAGCCTTGTCAACGCAATAAGCCTGACACAGAGCCATTCCTTTTGTATAAGTTTCATAGCAGTGCTGAAACATCTCCTGCGGATTTATACCGCTTTTCAGCATTTCAGCGGCAAATTCCATGGCTCTGGGAGTTGTGTTGCTGAACCTGAAAGAACCCGTATCGGTCAAAATTCCGACATACAAACATACTGCCGTATCACGGTTAATTTCCCAGTTTAAATCTTTTGCGATTGCATAAATTACTTCGCTGGTTGAACTTGCATCACCTTCAACAAAATTCAATTCCGCATAAGAATTGTTTGTTTTGTGGTGGTCAATATTAACCGTATGTTTTGCTTTTTCAAAAAGAATTTTTCCGTCGCAAATTCTGTCTATTGCGGCGATATCAACGTTTATAACCAGATCGTATTCACGGGATTTGTCAATTTCTTCGATATGTTTTGCAAGTTTGACGTTGGGAATAAACGTATATTTATCCGGAAGTTTTGACACGATAAGCATGTCAGACTTCTTTTTAAAATTTGTTTTAATAAGTTCATACATTCCGCACATAGACCCCAGAGTGTCACCGTCCGGATTTACGTGAGAAGTAATTAATATGTTTTTAGAAGATTTTATGATATCATTTAAGTGAAGCACTTCCATTTCTTAATTTTAGCATAAAAACCTTAAGAGTACAAAAACGTGAAGAAAGTTTTATATACCGACTTTGTTTCAACCGAGGAAATCATCGCGGATATGCTCGGCAACAAGGAAATCAAAAGGGCAATCACCCGCAGCAACCTATACAAATTCTGGGAAAAAGCCGCGGGTAAAAAATTTGCCGAAAAATCAAAACCTTATTCAATGCTCGGCGGAGGCGTTATGGTAATCGCCTGCGAAAACGCTATCGTTGCGCAGGAATTAATGCTGAAAAAAACACAAATCCTGACAAAACTTGAACCCTATCTCAAATCTTTGAAAATGAAAGTTAAGGATTTAAGATTTGACCCTAAAAAATGGCGTATTGAAGATTAAACATTATGCATCTTGTCAAAAATATCTTTTTTCTGCACCCAGACTTCCATACCGAGTTCTTCACAGGTTTTGGTAAGATTTTCTTTAATCTCTTTGAAAGAAAACTTTGATTTGGATATATTTCCGAGCATAAACATAACAAAATGCCCCTGCATAATTGTCTGTTTTATATCTTCTATATTAACTCCGGATTCAGCGAGAGCCGCTGCAACTTTTGCAACGATTCCCACTTTATCCACACCTGATACAGTTATGATTATCTGTTGATCTGACATAAATTAACCTTCCGCGGTTACTTCGGCTTTTTTAAACCAGCCTCCGTTAACAAGTTTGCCTACATTATGTCGTTTGCAGTATTCATTAAAATCGCGTTTAATTTCAGGCGACATAATATAAAGAGCAATAATATTAGGCACGCACATTGCAATCATCATTGCATCGGTAATATAAATAACAGAACCTACGTTCATTGCTGAACCGATAACAATAAATATACAATAAATTAAATTGAATGTAAGATTACGTTTTTTGCCTTCGCCAAGCAGGAAGTTCCACGCTTTTAACCCGTAATATGACCACGAAATTAACGTTGACAGAGCGAACATAATTACAACCAGTGACAAAATGTACGGGAAGAAAGAAATCACGGACTGGAATGCCGTTGAAGCAAGTTCAATACCGGAAATTCCCTGTGCACCCATAACAAATGTTCCGGAGAATAATATTGCAAAAGATGTCAAAAGGCATAAAATACCGGTTAAGAAAGTTTCAATAAGAGCAACAAACCCCTGTGATACGGGTTCATTAGTTTTAACGGTAGCATAAGCAATTGCAGCTGCGCCCGTACCTGCTTCGTTACACTGAACCGAACGTCTTAAACCGATAATTATTGTACCGAACACACCGCCTGCAACAGCCTGCGGGTGAAATGCTTCTTTAACAATAACAAGAAGTCCGTGCGGAATTGCCGCATAATTTGCCAGAATTACTATGAGTGATGCGCCGATATACAAAAAGCACATTGTCGGTACAAGAATTGTCGTAATTTTAGAAATACTCTTAATCCCGCCGACAACACTCATCCATACAAGAACAGCAATAACAACCCCGAAAATCCATGTATATCCGTGCATAATACTGTTTGCGCCGCCTGTAATATGAACAAGCTGGTGAGCTGATTGGTTAATCTGAATCATGTTGCCGCCTGATATTGCACCGCCGATACAAAGCAGAGCAAATATTGCAGACAGGGGCTGACCGAGCCAGCGTAATTTTTTACGCGTAAGACCGTGTGCAATATAGTGCATAGGCCCGCCGGAAACCGTTCCGTCAAGGTTGAATCTTCTGTACTTAACCGCCAGAGTAGCTTCCACAAATTTTATCGACATACCCAAAAGTGCACCGATAAAAATCCAAAATGCAGCACCGGGGCCGCCTATAGAAATTGAAATCGCAACGCCCGCAACACTTCCGATACCTATTGTTCCCGATAAAGCTGTTGCCAGCGCCTGAAATGATGAAACTTCACCGTTTGAATCAGCGCTTTTATCGGCAGGTTTTGCAACCGTTTCAACCGCATGTTTCAAACCCCACAGAGATACTCCCTTAAAATATATTGTAAAGAAAAATCCCGCAAACAATATCCAGAAAATTATTATCGGCACCTGTGACGCTCCGATTGTTATCGGGAAAAACACAACATCAGCTATTCTGTCACATACCGGTGCAACATATTTGTCCATCATTGCATCAACATTCATGGCATGCGCATACTGAATGTTAAATAAAAGTGTAAAAAGTACAAGTAAAAATTTTTTCATAAATGTTTCCTTTCGGGGTTTTACTACAGGTTAACCAACCTGTTACTATCATAGCAAAAACATTTTTGATACTAAATTTTTTTCATTAAAATGTTAAAATATCGTTGCAATTTTAGTTACTAATTAACTCTTTTAGATAATTAGGCAGAGCAAAACGAGCCATATGGTAGTCTTTGTTGTAAATTTTACAAGTTTTTGTAATATAATCACATCGTCTTTCGTCAATATAAGAAAGAGGAGCGACATTTTCCGAACAAAATGCCCATGCCCAGTATCCGCCGGGGTAGGTCGGGATATTAGATGTATATGTTGCACAAATTGGAAATACTTTTTTCAACAAATCATACATTTTTTTAACGGCATCCTTTTGTGCAAACGGAGATTCTGATTGTGCAACCATAATTCCGCCTTCTTTTAAGGAATTTTTTATATTAGTGTAAAATTCTTCAGTAAATAAACCTTCACCTGGGCCTATTGGATCTGTTGAATCTATTAAAACTATATCAAATTCATTTTTTTTGTCTTTAATGTATGCTATTGCATCTTGAACTAATATTGTGACTTTAGGGTTCTCAAGTTCACAGGAAATTGTCGGCAGAAATTTTTTACATGCCTCAATAACCATTCCGTCGATTTCACATAAAACTACTTTTTCAACAGTGTCATGTTTTAAAACTTCACGGACTGTTCCGCCATCTCCGCCGCCTATTACCAAAACGGATTTTGGATTTTTGTGAGTCATCATTGGAATATGTGCTATCATTTCATGGTAATGATATTCATCACCTTCAGTTGTCATCATTAAATCGTCCAATGTTAAAACTCTGCCAAGAGAACTTTCTGTTTCAAAAACTTCTACTTTTTGAAATTCTGATTGTTTTGAAAATAATACATCACCAGCTTTGATAGCCAGTCCAAATCCTGATGGTGTAATCTCGTGGTAGTATCCGTTTTGTATTCCATTTTTCATTATTTTTTATCTCCCATTATATGTATATGCATATGAAAAACTTCTTGTCCGGCATCTTTTCCGGTGTTAATAAGTGTCTTGTATGAGTTTAATCCGGCTTTTTTTGCTGCTTCTTTAACTGTCATCATAAGTTCTCCCAGCAAATTTTTATCATCCAGTTCATTTAAGGATTCCACATGTATTTTGGGTACGACCAACATGTGAACGGGTGCTTTTGGATTTATGTCATTAAAAACTACAGCATGCTCATTTTCAATTATAAATTCCGTGTTAAAATCTCCGTTTATTATTTTACAAAATATACAATCTTCTTTCATTTTTAGCCCTCTTTGTTATTTTATAACAGATATTATAAAAATCAAATTTTAAAAAAATGTTAATCAACTTGCCAATATTTTTTTCATAAGATAAAATTATATTGGGAGGAATTAATGCCGAAATTAGCTGAACAATATAATAGAAGGCAATATTTTGCAGAAGTTGATAATACATATCCTAAAATTAGTGAAGTTCGCCCGTTAAGAACTTATAAAAATCCTTCTTATCAAAATAGCAGGCTTAGTGCAAACAAGAAAAAGGTTAAACGTAATAATATTTTACATAAAATTATTTCAACAGTCTTTTTTACTTTAATAGCTTGTTTTGTTTTACCTTTAGGATTCCAAAGAGTTACAATGTCATTTTTACATGGTTCTATGTATCCTGAAATAAAGGTTGATTATTATAATTTACGTTTTCCAACAACAAATTATTTATCTAATGATTTAATTTTTAACAAAAGACTTTTAACTGGAGCAGAGGTTAAAAATCCTCAAATGCAAAAAATTTCAGAAACATATCGAATGGGTGATTTGGAAAACAGTTTGAAATATTTAATGTCACAATACCCCTCTATAGAGCCGTCAATTTATGTATGGCAATATGATACTGAAAAATTTGCAGACATCAATGCTTCTGAAATATATTCTGCTGCAAGTATAATAAAAATCCCGGTTTTAATTGAACTTTTTAGATCAATTGAGAAAAACCAACTTTCTCTTCAAGATGAAATGGTTTTAACTGATTATTATAGAGCAGAAGGTTCAGGAAGTTTGCAATTCAGAGCAGAAAATTCTAAATGGTCTGTAGATAATTTAGCAAGGTTAATGATTACTGAGTCTGATAATTCGGCAACAAATATGCTTATGTCAAAACTGGGCTCTATGACTGATATAAATAGTGCCATAAGACAATGGGGTCTTAAAAATACCTATGTTCAGACATGGCTTCCTGATTTGAACGGGAATAATCATACCACAGCCCGTGATATGGCAACTATGCTGTATAATATTGATAATAATGAGAAATTTTTAGATATTTCTTCTCGTGAAAAAATATTTGATTATATGGGGCATGTCCATAATGACAGATTAATTGCTGCAGGCCTTGGACCAGGAGCTTTATTTATGCATAAGACAGGTGACATAGGTAAAATGCTTGGAGATGCCGGTATTGTATTTGCCCCTAACGGAACAAAATATATTGTAGTTATTTTAGCAAATCGTCCGCATAATTCTGCTTTAGGAAAAGATTTTATTGTTAAGGCTTCACAAACTATATATAATTATATGGTGAGATGATGCTAAAAGATTTATTGGATAAGGGAAAATGTTTTAAACTTGTCTGTGGTGCAGGAAACGAAGATGCAAATGAAGTTGAGAAACTTGTAGCCTTATATGCAAAAGCCGGATGCAGGTTTTTTGATTTATCAGCTTCACAAGAGATTGTTGATGCAGCTAAAAAAGGGTTATTATATGCAAATGTTAATGATGCATATTTGTGTGTTAGTGTCGGAATAAAAAATGACCCGCATGTTAATAAAGCTGTTGTAGATTATGACAAGTGTATTTCGTGTTATTCTTGTGATTCAATTTGCCCTCAAAACGCTATAAAATACGCAAAAATAAAAAAGCAAAGATGTATTGGCTGCGGAAGGTGTGCCAAAATTTGTCCGAAAGGAGCGATTTCATATATTTCTGAAGAAAAAGATTTAAAAGAAGTTTTGCCTCTTTTGATAGAAAAAGGAATTGATTGCATTGAATTCCATGCAATGGGTTTGGATGATAATGAGGTTTTTGAAAAATGGAAATATATTAATCAGGTTTTTGACGGAATGTTAAGTATTTGTTCTGCTCGTCGATATCTGAGTGATGAAAAATTTATTGGCAGAATAAAACAACTAATATCAGAACGCAAACCTTATACAACAATAGTTCAAGCGGATGGTTTTCCTATGAGTGGAGGCAAGGATGATTACAAAACAACTTTGCAGGCTGTTGCTACAGCTGAAATTGTCCAAAATGAAAAACTTCCTGTTTATCTCTTTATTTCAGGAGGCACTAATACTAAGACCGCTGCTCTCGCAAAAATGTGTGGAATTGAGCCAAACGGTATTTCTGTGGGCTCTTATGCTAGGAAAATTGTTAAACAGTATATTGCGAGAGATGATTTTTTGACAAATAAAGAAATTTTTAACAAAGCATTAAAGGTTGCGGAAGAATTATTGCTAAGTACCTTTAGTTTTATTTAATAAAAGCATTTTTAAAAATTAAATGGTTAAAGCTTTTTATTTTAGAATTTTTTCATATGGAGCAGTTGTTTGACAAAATTTTTTTGGAATAAAATCAACTCCATATTTTTTTGCAATATTTTCTATTCTAGGAGATGCTGAAATTATTACAATCTTGGTATTTTTATATTCCGGATAAAATTGTATTTGTTTTATAAACCATTCTCCTGCATTTAAAGGTAAAAAATCAGGTTCCATCTGCATATCTGTGAAAATTATATCAAATGGTTTATCTATATTTGTCAATAAACAAATATCTCCTTCTTTTGCTGAATATGCAGATATTATTTCTACATTTTCTTCTCCTAAAATGTATTTGATATTCAGAATATGATGCCTTACCCAGCTAGGAGAATCATCTGTCACTAAAATTTTTTTCATAAGATTATTATATCATTAACAAAATAGAGCATTTAAAAATTCTTCGTTATCAAAATCTTTTAAATCTTCCATTTTTTCGCCTATCCCGACAAGTTTAACAGGTAAGTTCATTTCTTTTGCTATTGCAAGAATAATGGCACCTTTAGCTGAACCATCCAGTTTTGTTAAAGCTACAGATGTTATATCTACTGCTTTTGTGAAAACTTTTGCCTGTTGTAATCCATTTTGACCGGTATTTGCGTCTAAAACCAATATGCATTCACGTAAATTTTCAGGAGCATTTTTATCTATAACATTTTTTATTTTTGATAATTCTTCCATTAAATTAAATTTATTTTGAAGCCTTCCTGCTGTATCTATTAAAACAACGTCATAGCGTTCGTTTTTGGCTTTTTGTATAGCTTCATATACGACGGATGCCGGATCGGCCTTATCACGTCTAACAATGTCAGCACCGGCTTTTTTTGACCATATATCAAGCTGTTCTTCTGCGGCTGCTCTAAATGTATCGCCTGCTGCTATTAATACTTTTTTGCCTTCTTTGATAAATCTGTATGCAAGTTTACCTATTAATGTTGTTTTTCCAGCTCCGTTTACACCGGCTATAAAGTAAATGTTTAGTTCATTTTCTCTGTAGTTTAATTTTGTATTCCCTGTTAAAACCTTTTTAAATTCGTTTTTGAGATAATCTTTAACATCTTGCGGCTTAATTTTGTTTTGATTTCTTAGATTATCAACGAGCTCTGAGGCATAATTTACTCCTAAATCTGCTCCAATAAGCATGTCTTCCATATCATCCAACACAAATTCTGAAAATTCTTCTTCTTGTGACATGTTATCTACAACATTATTTACAAGAGCCGTTGTTGTGTTGGCTATTTTTTTCTTAAAATTATCAAAACTTTCTGAAAAAAATTTGAACATTAATTTAATCCGTTATCAACAATTACTTTTGCTAAAATGCCATTTATAAAAGATGAACTGTCGTCCGTTGAATATTTTTTTGCTAATTCTAAAGCCTCATCAACTACAACTTTCATTGGAGCATCTTTTATATATAATAGCTCAACTATTGCTATACGTAAAATATCTTTGTCCATCTTTACCAGTCTGTCAATATCCCAGCCTTTTGAATATTTTTGTATTAGCTGGTCAATTTCATCATGATTTTTTTGAAACAATTCTGCAATTTTTATTGCATAATCTTTTACTTCGCTTTGTGATTCTAATGTTGTAAATTCTGCTATTTCCAATGCTAATAAAGCTTTTTCTGCTATGTCAATCATTTCGTTGATTCGCCCTGACATGTCTGATGTCATTGGTATAGGCACCGGAAGATTTGTGGCTCCAAGCGGTCTTTTTAAATTTATTTCATGCTCGGCTTCATAATCATCAATACGATTTTTCATATCAATTAACGCACCTACTGAGGTTTTTAATTCGTCACTTGCGTTACTTGTTAATATTCTTACTGATTTTAATATTATGTTTTCTAAATCATTTTTTGAATAATTTGTTATTTTTTTGTCAAATTGGGAAAATAATATAAAAGCCAATTCTCTTGCGGCTCGTCTTGCTTGCATGATTAGTCCTCATTAATTTTATACAAAATTAATGCTATCATGAAAAAAAATTAACTACAAGATGTAAGTAAGTTGGATTTATGCTTAATTTTTATTATTATAAATAATATAAACATTATTATGTTTAATAGTAAACTTGTGAATTTTGTCAAATTCACACATGTAAAATAATATATTATTATGATGAATATTTACGAAGAAATTAAAGTACTTCTCGTAAGAAACGGGAAATCAATGAGTAAGGTACTCAAAAAGATGAAAGCGGAAGGTCACAACGTGCCCTTCCCGAGTAATCTATCCAAGATGTTTCTTTCAGGAAGTATAAGATTTAGACTAGTCCAAGAATTATTGGATTATCTTGGCTACGAATTCAAAATCGTAGAAAAGAAATCAAAATAATTCAGCGGCTCTATAAGAACTCCTAACCAGGGGCCCTATCTGATAATGTTCAATTTTGGCATCATCGGCAAACATTTTTAGTGTTTCAAATTCTTCAAGTGTATAGTATTTTGAAACGGGGAAATGATTTTTGGATGGTTGAATATATTGGCCTATTGTAACAATATCACATAAATTGTTATGCAAATCTTTTAATGTATTTATGATTTGGTCATTTGTTTCGCCCAATCCTACCATAAAACCCGATTTTGTTGTTATTCCTCCATGCCTTTTTATATATTGTAAAACATTTAACGACAAATTATAATTACCCTGTTGTCTAACTTTTTTAAATAATTCTTTTACAGTTTCTATGTTGTGATTAAAAACATCGGGTTTCGCTTCAATTATAATGTCTAAAGCATTTTTGTCACCTTTAAAGTCAGGGGTTAGTATTTCTATTTTCGTATCGGGTGAAAGTTTTCTAATTTCTTTAATACAGTTTGCAAAATGTGTGGCACCACCGTCAGGAAGATCGTCACGAGTTACGGATGTTATAACTGTATATTTCAAGCCTAATGCTTCAACTGCTTCGGCTATATGTTTGGGTTCATCCAAGTCAAGTGGTTCGGGTTTTGCACAGGAAATATTACAATATTTACAATTTCTTGTACAATTTTTACCCATAATCAAAAAAGTTGCGGTATTTTTTGTATAGCATTCATTTTTATTAGGGCATCTTGCATTTTCGCAGACGGTATTAAGACATTTTGTTTTAAGAATTCTTCTTACATTTTTAGTCTTATCAGTGTCTATTATTGGACGTTTAAGATATTCCGGCAATCTCATTTTAACCTCATTAAGCAGTCAAAAATACCTTCTGAATATGTAGGATGACCAAAACATACTGCTTTTAATTGTTCAATGGTTGTATTTGTCTGCATTGCAATAACAATTTGTTGTATTAGTGATGAGGCTTCATTAGATATTATATGTGCTCCTATAATTTTGTTATCTTTGGCTAAAATTTTAATCATTCCATCAAGAGCGTTATCACAATGAGATTTTGCAAGTGCTGAAATTGGTATCATAGCTTTTTGGTAAGTTGTTTGTATATCTTGTTCACGTTTTCCAATCCAGGCTATTTCAGGACTTCCGTATATAATTGACGGAACAAGATTTTCATCAAACGGAATTTGTATTATTTTATTCAAAGCTTGTTTACTGGCAAAATGTGCTAACTGGATGGAGCCTGCAGCGTCACCTATATAAGTTACACCGTCAACTTTTTCTATATCATTTGGAGTTCTTCCTACAGCTAAAAGCATGCAATCAGACTCAATAATTTCATTGTTTGAAAGAAAAACTTTAATTTTATCTTTTAGTTTTTCAACTTTTTTAACAGAGGTTTTTGTGAAGAATTTAATTCCTCGAGTATTAAAAATTCTTTCTACACGTTTAGAAATATCAATGTCAGCATTTGGCAAAAGATTTTCGGCAATCTCGACAATTGTAACATCAACGTTAAATGCGGATAATATTCTAGAAAATTCAATACCTATAGCACCTGAACCTATTATAACAATTTTTTCAGGCAGTTTTTCAAAATTTAAAACGTCATCGGATGATAGTATATATTTATGATCATATTCTAAACCGTCTATTATTTTAGGTTTTGAGCCTACAGCTGCGATAATTTGGCTGCAGAAATATTTTATACCATCAGCTTCAATAGTATTTTTATCTATTATATGAGCTTCACTATTAATAGTAATGATTCCGGAGTTTTTGAAAGATCGTTCAAGCCCGTTGCGTAATTTTTCAACAACAGATTTTTTTCGTTCAATTATTGTGGAGAAATCTAGGGAACTTTTGTCAACACATATGCCTAATTCAAGAGAATTAGCTGCATTGTAAAAAATTTCTGCTGAATGCAGCATGGTTTTTGTAGGGATACAGCCTTTGTTAAGACAAACACCGCCGATTAAATCTTTTTCAAATAATATAACTTTTTTCCCTATTGACGCCGCACTTAAAGCTGCTGTGTATCCGGCAGGACCTGAACCTATAATTCCAAAATCATATCTTTCCATTTTTACCTCGTATAAATTCTTGGCAGACGAACTTTTAATCTGCAGGTTAGCTCATAATTGATTGTATTTAATATTTTAGCCCATACATCTATTGAGTTATTTGCATCTAAGATAGTTATGATATCACCTATTTCCGCATCAACTCCTGTTATATCAAACATCATTTGATCCATGGTAATATTTCCAACTTGTTTAATTTTATGACCGTTTAATTCTGCAAAAATTTTATTAGACAAAGCTCTTGGAACACCGTCTGCATATCCGACGGGTATTGTTGCAATTTTTCTTGTGCCGTTTGCACGATATGTATATGAATAACTTACGCCTTCGCCGTCTTTTGCCTCATGAATATTTACTATTCGACCTTTTAGTGAAATTAACGGTTTTAAATTTGGAATGTGTTTTACGCATTGCGGGAAGTCAGGTGCAAGCCCGTATAGTGCAATTCCAACACGGCACATATTTGTATTTTTTAGATCATAACTGAGCGTACCGGCCGTATTTTGAACGTGTAAGAGCAGGTCTTTAGTATTAATTTGAGATATAATTTTATTCCATTTATCAATTTGTTTTTCTGTTTCTGAAATATCCTCTGCCATTGCAAGGTGTGTGAAAATACCCTTTAAATCAATTTCATTGCAATTTTGAACTTTTTTAATAAAATCAACGGCACTATCAACTGAAACACCTATTCTATTCATTCCTGTATCTATTTTTATGTGAACTTTTGGCTTAATGCCTGTTCTTTCATATGCATTAATACAAGCTTTTATGTGTTCGAGTGAAAAGATTGATATATTGAGGTTTGCGTTTACTGCACTTTCAACGGCCCAAACTGGAACAGCTCCTAAAACAAGAATGTCGCAATTTATATTTGCGTTTCTTAAATCTACACCTTCATCAATTGAGGCAACTCCCAGCATATCAATCCCGTTTGCCAGTATAGTTGGAGCTAACATTACGGCTCCATGACCATATGCATCTGCTTTTACAACACCTAAAAGTTTTTTGTCAGAAGGTGCTATTTTTTTTATTTCTTTTATATTGTGTTCTAAATTGCTTATATTTATTTCAACCCAAGCGTCACGATGGGTATTTATGTTTGTTTGTCTAACATATTTCATATTAAAATTATATGACAAAAATTCTTGTATGTATATTTATTTTTGTTATAATCAAGGTATGGAAAGAAGTAAATTTATAGAAGCAAAAAGAATTGTAATAAAGCTTGGAACAAATATTTTAAGGAACACTGACGGGAATGTATCTTTACCAAGAGTTTTTTCTTTTATTGAAGATATTTCAAGACTTGTAAAATCGGGGAAAGAGGTTATAGTAATTACATCTGGTGCCGTGGGATTAGGTAAAAAACGATTGGGGATTGATAATACTGAAGGTACTGCATTAAAACAGGCATGTGCTGCAATAGGCCAGGGTAAATTAATGTCAATATATGAAACAGGATTTGAAACATATGGTCTTGTTGCGGCTCAAATACTTTTGACAGAGGACGATTTTTCTATAAGAACAAGATATCTAAGTTTAAGAACAACATTAAATAAACTTTTGGAGCTTGGTGTTGTGCCGGTAATTAATCAAAATGATACGGTGTCAACAATAGAGATGGCTCCTAGATATGAAAATATGCAGGTTTGTTTTTCGGATAATGATAAGCTTTCTGCACTTGTTGCAAGTGAGCTTGATGCGGATTTGCTTATAATTTTATCAGATATAGACGGATTATTTGATGCAAATCCGAAAGAAAATCCGGATGCTCATATTATAAGAGAAGTTGATGAAGTAACAGATGATATATTAGCACTTGCATCAGGTGTATCAGACGGCGGCCGTGGCGGTATGGAAACCAAGCTTAAGGCAGCACGAATGGTGACAAGATTTGGTGGTCGTATGCTTATTGCAAACGGGACTGTTCCATATATAATAAGAAAGATTTTTGCCGGTGAAGATTATGGAACGATGTTTTTACCGCAAAATGAAAATTTGCCTGATAAAAAACGTTGGATTGGTTATGCTACTAATATTATCGGTCAAATTGTCGTTAATAGCGGTGCCAAAAAAGCTTTAACAGAAAAAAGGAAAAGTCTTTTGCCTATTGGTATGCTGGAGATTGTTAATGAATTTAATAAGGGCGATGTTGTATCTATTTTGGATGAAAACAAAAAAGAATTCGCCCGTGGAATTGTGAATTACAGCTCTGAATCCTGTAGAAAGGTTGTCGGATGTCATTCTGATAATATTTTAAAAATTTTAGGATTTAAAAATTACGATGCTATTATATCACGTGATAATATAACTTTGTTATAGGAGAATTTATGGATTTTGAAAATATTGCAAGAAAGGCAAAATTGGCAGCATTAGCAGTTGCCGGCATAAAAACCGATTTGAAAAATCTTGCTTTGACTAATATTGCTGATGCTTTAGAAAAAAATAAAGAAAAAATTTTTGAGGCAAATAAAAAAGATTTATTAGATGCGGAAAAATTAGTTGAATCAGGTGAAATTTCGAAATCTATATACAACAGGCTTAAGCTTGATGAAAATAAAATGCGGGATATGCTTCAGGGAATTCGTGATATTGTTAAGCTGGATGACCCTGTCAATAAAAAATTGTTGATACGTGAACTCGACAAAGATTTAACACTATATAAAATTAGCTGCCCTATAGGGGTTTTGGGAATTATTTTTGAAGCTCGTCCGGATGTAATTGCTCAAATTTCTTCTTTAGCTATTAAATCATCTAATGCCGTAATTTTAAAAGGTGGTAAAGAATCGATTAATACCAATAAAATTATTTTAAGTATTATAAATGAAACTTTGGATAGTATTCAAGACTTTCCAAAAAATCTTTTGCAGCAGGTATTTACACGTGATGATGTTGCAGAAATGCTTAAATGTGATAAATATATTAATCTTATTATTCCTCGTGGCGGAAATAAATTAGTTAAATTTATAAAAGAAAATACTAAAATTCCGGTTCTAGGTCATGCCGATGGAATTTGTCATATTTTTGTTGATGAAACTGCGGATATTGATATTGCAGCTAATGTAATTATTGACGCTAAAACACAGTATCCGAGTGCTTGTAATGCTGTTGAAACATTGCTTATTCATGATAATTTTGCTAAAAAAGGTGAATTATTAGAAAGGCTAAAGTCTTCCGGCATAAAACTTGACGAAAATCCTGACATTTGGGCTTTTGAACATGGCGATATAACTCTTGCATATAAAACTGTTCAATCTTTAGATAATGCTATTGAACATATAAATACCTACGGTTCGGGGCATACCGATTGTATTATTACAAAAAATCAGGAAAATGCTGAAAAATTTATGAATAACGTTGATTCTGCGGGTGTATATTGTAATGTTTCAACACGATTTGCAGATGGATTTAGATATGGATTTGGTGCAGAAGTGGGTATATCTACTAATAAAACGCACGCTAGAGGCCCTGTTGGACTTGAGGGTTTGACTATTTATAAATACAGACTTATTGGATGCGGTCATGTGGTAAAAGATTATGTTAACGGAATAAAACATTTTCACCATAAAGATTTATCTGTATAAAAACAAGATTAAAACTAAGTAAAAAGTTGCCGTGCGACAAATTGACCTATAATTCAAATTAATGACTTATAAATCAAAACAATATTAAGACAATGTAACAAAATATCAAATGTAAAGAAATGTAAAAGTAATTTTAAAAAGGCTGGAAACCTGATATAATGCCTCATAGGATAGGATAGGATAGGATATTTGTATGCGTATAAAGAAAATACGCCGAA
>CALUSG010000083.1 GCA_944323365.1 Candidatus Gastranaerophilales bacterium | reverse complement strand
AACCCCTGGAGTTAAACTTTTATACAATCACAATTATATATAAGGAGTTTTCCATTTTTATTCTAAACCGATGTTCTTTATTTCAAATTAATTGATAGTTTACAATCAAAATATTATAAGATTTTCTTTAAATAAATCATATCTACCAGTTGTTTTCCTTCTTCAAAAATTGGATACTCATAGTTATCTATAAAAAAGTTTTTTAGCCGATGTGTTTCTTGAAAACCTCGTTTTTTATAAAATTCCAATGTTTTGTTATTTTCTCCGGTTCCGAGAATTAAATATTTAAAATTGATTTTATACTTATTACATACAAAATTAATCAATGCAGATGCATAACCTCTATTTTGATATTTTGGATATGTTGCAAGATTCTTTATTTCTATTGTTTCGTTATCTTTTGTTATAACAGCACAAACAGAGGTTAATACCTTATTCTCATATAACACAAAAATAGATGACTGCTCTATATATTTATTAATCATTTTTTCATCTTCATCACCGATTAACAAAATATCCATAAAATCAGCTTTATTTGTAGTTATTTCTTTAATTTGCATAAGTTAAATATACCATAACTGATATGAAATGGACACATCCGTTTGCAATGCATATTTAGACGATTTAGCGTGTTGGTAAAGTCATTAGCTTATTTGATTTATACACCATATTACTGCAAATAATCAAACCCTTTGTTCTTTTGCAAACAAAAAACATTATATATGCAAAAAGCCAAATAATATTTGGCTTTTTGCATCATTATTATATGACTAATCTTTATTCATTTGGAGGAATTTCCTCTTCAGGAACAGGTCCGTCCTGTGAGATGTCTTCGTCCACGCCTGGAGCAGGTTCTTCTTCCGGCATATCTTGCAACTCGTCTTTTATACAACCAGTAAATAAGCTCATTACGAGTCCACCGATACCTCCAACTACTGCTCCAACAACTGTTCCAGCTCCAGGGGCTGCAATAGTTCCAATAACGGCCCCTACTGTTGCTCCACCACCGGTAACACCAATTAAACCTTTTATATTTCTCAATGTATTTTTATTTGTATTCTGCTGTAATTCTTCTTTATTCTGACTTTTTTGCCGTTCAACAGTTATACCTTTGTCTAAATCAGGTTTAATCTCGCCACCAACAGGAACTATCCCGTCATTTTCATTTTGTACCGGGTTTAATTTACCTTTTGTTACATCTAACCAATTTAGATTGTTTTCGGGTATCTTATCTACCATTTCGTCTCCTTTCTATTCACACTTATTCCCTTTATCGGATTGTTTTATTATTTTCTTTAATTTATTTTTTATATTGTTAAAAATTGTAACATTTTTATTTAACAAACCACTCTACAAGAGGTTTAATTTCTCCAAATGTAAATTTAAAACCTCGTTCAAAATCAGGATCAGTCAAAAATTCATAATTTGTATTAAATGCTACAGGCTCTTGATCTACCCCAAGTTTTTTAAATTTTTCAGCAGATATTTTATTCCCATTATCTTCCATTACATTAGAATAATTTAATCCTTCGAAACAACAAAAAGGAACTTTCATCCTGCCATCCGCACCAACATTAGCCAAGCCAAATGTTCGACAAATAATTCCCCTGTAATTATATACAGTGCATACGTTATTTATTAAAAAAGGACAATCATATTTGAATAATTCACCTTTAAATTGCTCTTTTTGTTTTAACACATCATCTATATTTTTAATAATAATATTTTTTGTTTCTACATCAAGCTGCTCTATTCCAAAAGATAAATACTCAAACTCTATTTTTGAATAAGGAAATTGAGCGTTTTTACAACATCCTGCACAACCTTTCTTACAAAAAATATACGGCTTTTGTTTTTCAAAAAACGTATTAAGTTTTTGATCTAAAAATCTAAGATATAATAAATAATTCTCAATCATAACTTAAACAATATTACACCTATTAGCCATCTTCATCATACATTATAAGTATTTATTTAAAAAATATTGACTGAGAGTAACTATCATATTGTAAAATAAAAAAATAAGGAGGTAAAAATGGAAAATAAAAAAATTCTTATTGCATATTATTCACATTCAGGCAATACAAGACAGTCTGCTGAAAAAATTAAAAGCATAACCGGCGGTGACTTGTTTGAAATAATGCCTGAAAAGCCGTATCCAAAAGATTATAACGCTGTTGTTGAACAAGGTCGCAAAGAAAAAGAAAACAATATTTTCCCTGAGCTTATAAATAATGGTGACGTTACAAATTATAATATAATATTTATAGGTACACCAGTTTGGTGGTATACAATGGCAGGACCTGTCAAAACATTTATAAAAAATAATAATTTTGAAGGTAAAACAATCATACCTTTTTGTACGCATGGTGGGGGCGGTGCATCATCAACCTATACGGATATACAAAAACTTGCTCCTAATGCTAAAATATCAGCAGGATTTACTTCCTATGAAAATAGTGCTACAGAAAATGAAATTAAAAAATGGATAAATACTTTATAAGGAGCAAAAATGAAACGGAGAGAATTTTTGATAAATTCAGCAGTTGCACTCACAGGAGCTAGTTTACTTGCAGGCTGCGGGAAAAAGAAATTAAAAAAGCAGAAAATCAGGTTATTAAACGTAAATTTGACAATCTTGAAATACCGCTTATTGCCCTTGGCTGTATGCGTCTTCCTATGCGTGACGGCAAAATTGATATGGTTGAACTTGACAAAATGGTTGAATATTCAATGGCACACGGGGCAAATTACTTTGACACAGCATACATGTATGTTGAAGGGAAATCAGAAAATGCTATTGGTGAAATTCTAAAACAATATCCGAGGGAAAGCTTCTTTTTAACAGATAAAAACCCGGCATATCTTGTAAATTCACCATCTGATGTCCATAAACTTTTTAATGAACAATTAAAAAAATGTCAGGTCGAATATTTTGATAATTATATGGTACATAACATAAATAAAAATACTATTAGAAATTATCGTGACAACGACATGTATGGTGAACTTTTAAAACTAAAAAAAGACGGATTAATCAAGCATCTTGGATTTTCTTTCCACGGAGATCCCGTAATGCTTAAAGAAGTAATACACGAACACAAATGGGATTTTTGCCAGCTCCAAATAAATTATTTAGACTGGGAAGTTATAAACGCAAAAGAGCTTTACCAAATAGCCGATGAAGCAAACGTACCGGTTATTGTAATGGAACCGTTAAGAGGCGGAGGATTATGTAATTTACCTGAAAAAGCTGCTGCGAAACTAAAAGCAGATTGTCCAAATGATACACAAGCCTCATTTGGTTTACGCTAGGTTTCAAGCAAAAAAAGAGTATTCACAATACTTAGCGGTATGAGTAACCTTCAACAGCTAAAAGAAAACATTGATACTTTCACAAACTTTAGAGAATTCACTGAAGCTGAAGAAAAAACAGCGGCTGAAGTTGCTAAAATAATTCAATCTCAAGGAGCTATTAACTGTACCGCTTGCAGATATTGTATGGAAGTTTGTCCTCGAGCAATTAATATTCCAGCTATTTTTGGATTGTATAATGTATATAAATCAAATGGAAATGGTTTTATGTTCGGGGTTAATTACGAAGCTTTAAAAGAAGATGAACGTGCAGACAAATGTATTAACTGCCATTTATGTTCAAAAAATTGTCCTCAAGGACTTGATATACCCGCACTTTTAAAACAAGTTGATGACACTGTAAAAAAAGTTGGAAAGTAAGGTTTTATGTTAAATAAAAATATATACAAATTTAGAATTATAGCTGCAATTATTGTTTTTATTCTTGCTGTAGCAGCTATACTTGGTATATTTTATCCGATAAAAATTTTTGATATACAATTTTTACCTGCACTGCAAAGGGTTTTTACAGATTTTTCTTTTGTAGCATTGATAATTTTATTGATACTCCTTGTTATAACTGTATTTTGTGGAAGAATTTATTGTTCTTTAATCTGCCCTTTTGGGATTTTACAAGAAATTACAGGATTTGTAAAAAACAAATTATTGACGGAACAAATTATGATGACTTAAAAGTGCATCGTCCCGGACTAAAAGCATTAGAAGAACTAAACATAATTTCTCCCTTTGCAGAATATAAAATAACTAAACAAGAAATAAGAGATTATTCAAAAGAATTAGGCTTAAAAACATATAACAGGCCATCAACACCGTGTCTTGCAACAAGATTCCCTTATAATACAGAGCTAACAGCTGAAAACTTAGAACTGGTAGAACAAGGTGAAAAAATAATAAAAACCGGTGGTTTTGAAAATTGTAGACTCAGATTGCATAATAATATTGCAAGAATTGAACTTCCTGTTGACAAATTTAATGCATTTTTATCCTCAAAAATTCCACTTAAATTAAAACAACTGGGATTTAAATACGTAACACTTGATACAGAAGGCATAAGAAGCATTGATATCCAAGATTTTATAATCTGATTACAGCATTATGACGATTTGTTGTAGCATTTTCTTTTCGATAAGAAAAAAACATATCGTTATCGCAGCAGGTACAATAAGGACAAACATCGATAAAACGGACGCCAATCTCACGCATTTGACGTTCATTTATTGCCTTTAAATCTACAAAAATTTGTTCGTTAACAAGCTTGTATAAACCCTCAAAATTATCAACAGATGATTTTAATTCATTAAAAACATCCTCACCCACATTATAACAACATAGAGAAATAGCCGGACCAATAATTGCGATAATATCAGCAGGATTAGAGTTCATTTTTTTAATAGTTTTGGGAACAATTTTTTTAGCAGTACCACGCCAACCAGCATGTGAAACTGCAGCTATTTTTTGTTTTTTATCATATAAAATCACAGGAGTACAATCAGCAAAATTTAAAAATACAGCCTGCCTATCATTATCTAAAATTAAAGCATCCGTATCGGGATAATCATACTTATCAGGTTTTACAAAATCCACATTACAACTATGAGTTTGAACAGGCGAAACAAAATTTAAAATATTCAAATATTCGCCAATAGTTTTTTTATTTTCTTCCGTAATTTTTTCTAAATCAGCATCTTTTGTTGTAAAAAAGGAATCTTTGGTAGTAAAAAAACCTTTAATACCTATCAAATAATCCGATTTTAGGATAACCTTATTATTTATTTTATCAAAATAAAACATATAAATAATATACAATAAAAAGTAAAAAACGAAAAATATATGATAAAATAAAATTATGAAAAAGATTTTACTAATTTTATTTACAATATTATTTTTTCATCAGACAGCGTCTTTTGCACAAACGAATATAAGTTTTGTGTATATAAATGGTTCTAATAATAATGATGAAAAAATGAAAAATTGGTACGAAAATGGAGTAAAGAAACTTCATCCGACATTAAAAAAAAGATTTGAAAAAAACCGTGATACAAAAAAATGGTTTAATGCAGAAACAGGGATATATCATATTAATGAAGAGCCCGTAATCTTTTTTTGGGGCGACCGCAGCAAAAAAGATTTAGATTTTGTAAAACAACAGCTTGATATCTCAAAAGCCTTAAGTCCGACTTTAGCATATCAGGTAAGAAACATGCTTGCTAAATATCTTCATGATGCTATATGGGTACAAAAAACACATAACATGAACCCCATTGTTGATAACTTAAATGAAGTTGTAAAAAAAGAATTTGAAAAAGGCAACGAAATTATTTTATATGGATATTCTGCCGGAACATTTGTAACATATAACTATTTATTAAACAAACTTCCATATTTAAACTTAGAAGATTTATTTAATGTAATAAAAACAAATGATGAAATAAAAGAATTTATAAAACAAAATCCTAGGAATAACACATGTATTTCAGCACTAGCAGATGCAAATATCGGTATGGTATCGTCAGACGGACATTTATATTTGGATCCGTCAGAAAACTTCAAAAAGAATTACCTTAATCTTGACAGCTCAACCGAAAAAGTTTGTTCCCCAGTTGGTGCCCTGAAAGGTGTAGTAAATTTTGCCAGCCCGCTTGTATTATTTTATTCAGATGTAGCAGATCCGGATTATGAATTCACATACTATAACAAATTAATGATGAAATATATTATTGATAATGGTTTAGTATGGCTGACAGTAAATTTTAGAGAAGATCCTTTAGGATTTCCTACAACAAGGAATTTAACCATAGAAGAACTTTCAGAAGTTTCAAAAACAGAGTTTGAACACCCATCAGGATTAATATATGATAATTCAGGCGTATGGAGTAAACGTTCAGTATTTTTTGCACACACAGCATACTGGAATGCCAGAGGTACGTTTTCAAATGCAATAGTAAAAACTCTTGTAAAAGGTATGAGATTTAATTATGACAAAGATTATCAATTAGAAGTTTTAAAAAAGGATAACCGATTATAATGAACTTAAAAGAAAAACTCTATCAAATGTTCATATTGGGAACTAACGGAGGAGGCTATAAATCTGCTCTTAAAAACAATTTAGGCGGAATAATATTTTTCACTCATGATATAAAAAGTTCCGAACAGTTCAAAAAATTAATAGATGAATGTAAATCTTTGGCAAAAACCACACCTTTTCTATCAATTGATCAAGAAGGCGGAAGAGTTGAGCGAACAGAAAATATCTACAACGGGAAAAAATACTTATCTGCCAAATACGCTTATGAAAAAGGTTTAGATTTTTTGGAAAAACAAACTAATGAAATAGCACAAGAACTTAAATCATATGGAATAAATCTTAATTTTGCACCTTGTATTGACGTTAATACAAACCCTAATAATCCAATAATAGGAGAACGTTCATATTCTTCAAATCCAAATGATGTTATAAAGGCTGAACATATTGTATCAAGTACTTTTCGAAAAAACGGAATAATTCCTTGCGTAAAACACTTTCCAGGACATGGCGATGCAAATGCTGACAGCCATTTAACATTACCTGAGATAGATTTATCACTTGAAGAAATGGAAAAAATACATATAAAACCGTTCAAAGCTTGTGCAAAAGAAGTTGAAATGATAATGGCTGCACATTTATATTGCACATGCTTTGAAAAGGAGGAAATCCCGACAAGCTTAAGCCGCAACGCATTAGACTATTTGAGAAATAGACTCGGATTTGAAGGAATCATAATCTCTGATGATATGATAATGAAAGGTGTAGCAAAATTTGGCACTGCTGAGGCAATAGAAATGGGAATACTTGCAGGATTAAATATGTTTATTTATAGAAATTCAACTCCTGAAATTATTGAGGCAATTGAATCAGTTGCACAAAAGGTCCAAAATAACAAAGAACTTTCCAAAAATATTGAAAAGTCCTTTGAAAAAATTATTAGTTTAAAACAGTCTACCAAGGATATGCATCCGTAATTTTCCAACCCATCCTTTGTAACAATGCTGCACAATAATAACTACCATATATTGTTGCAGGTGAATAGCCGCAACCCCTTTCTAAAACTTCAGTTTCAAAAGAAGAACCATATGGTTGGAATTTATTAGTTGTACTTGTCAAAGTAAATAAATATATATCCCTGCCCATAATGTTAGGTCCTGATTTGCCATTTACGTCGACAAATATATTTGGATTTGATATCTTTAGGTTAGCATCATCACCTTCTATACGACCATAGTTAAAACTAAAAAAGACACCCACACCATTAGACAACTCAATTCTATATGCATAGTCAGAAGGTGCTTGCCAAAAATAATTACCGTTTTTAAGTTTCCAGCTTTCATAACCTATATCGGATATACGCCCAAAACCATAATCCTTTATAACTCGTAAATAAGGAATAAAATATGTTTTAGCATATGTTGTACAAAGTCTTTCTTGCCCACCATTAACAAATTCATCTACAGGTATTGTCGAGCCATGATTTGACTGATATCCCCAACTTGAAACATCACCGTAATCAACCTGTGCACGCTGTGCAGCTTGGGCTAATGTAGAATATGTCTTTGCCAACCTAGCTGCAAATTCTTTCTTTTGATAATTCGTTATCAGTGTCGGAATTGTTAATGCTGCTACTACTCCTATTATTCCTAACGTTATTAATACTTCCGCTAATGTAAATGCCCTTTTCTTCTTACTATAATTCTTCATACTGGAATTATAGTTTATCTTATATTTGCAGTCAACTCCTCTTAATTCTAAATCTATTGCAGCATTTAATCTCTGCATACCTCTGAAAACCCTGTCTATAAAGCCTTGAAGAGTCGCCCCCCCCCGACGCTGCTTGTTGTCAAAACGCTTATTATATCTACCTTTCCAACCATTTAAGATCTCCTTTTTCACAATTATATCATAAGTTATTTTTTTGCACAATTAATTTATTATCGTTTTTATGATATCAATTTCATCATTATAAGTAAGATTAGGATTTGCGAGTTTTTCTTTTAAAACTAAATCAAATATTTCCTGGTATTTAGGGGAAGGCTTTATACCCAAATTTTTTAAATCATCACCGGTTATAGAAATTTTTATATTTTTTAAGATATCCAAATAGCGTTGTACACTTTTCAAATCTTTTGAAATTGCATAAAGAAGAATACTTTCTAAAGCCAATCCATCAAAAGCTTTATAAATTTCAAAATCAGTTTTCAAATTTTTAATGGCACGAAAATCTTCAATAATTTTCTTTTCTTCTTTAGTAAGTTCAATACGACTAAGATCAGGTAAAAGTCCTACATAAACAATCCAAATATTATGTACGGGATATTTTTTTAAAAGTTTTTCAATATTTACTTTCGGCAATACAAATTTTTCAGGAGAAATGAGCTTATAAATTCCTTCATTAACAAAAATCTCAAAAGCGAGCTGGGAATTAAGATTAAAAGTTTCCATGAGTTCTTTTTTAACTCTTTTGTAAGACATATCGTAATTTATATTTGAAAGATATTTTTTTTGAAGAAATCTTGTATGCTCTTCCAAATCAAAATTAAATCTGACACGAAATTTCAAGGCACGTATAATTCTGGTAGGATCATCTATAAAACTTTGGTCATGCAAAACCCGGAGTTTTTTATTTTTTAAGTCTTCCAATCCGCCTACAAAATCAGTAATTTCACCGGTTGGAATTTTCATAGCAAGTGCATTAACAGTAAAATCCCGACGCATTACATCATCTTTTAAAGAACATCCGATCTGCGTAACGACAGGTAAATGTCCTTTTTTTTCATAAATTTCTGAACGAGTTGACGCAAAATCTACTTCACGTCCATCAATATTTATTCTTATCGTTCCAAAATCAGGATTTACCCGAACGACTTCACCGAACTTTGAACAATAATCTATAGCATTTCCGACGTAAGTAATATCAACGTCAAAACTCTCGACACCAAGAAGTTTATCACGGACAACGCCCCCGATATAATACAATTTATCTGAATTATCATATATATTGATGATGTCCATCTTCCATATTTTAACGTAAAATGATATAATAAACAACCGGGAGAAAAATTATGTTACAGGAAGCCACAAAAGCGATCAACTCAGCATTTAATAACAGTTTTATAAAAAAACTAAGCCAATACCTGCACGATTGTGTACGAGAAGAAGTTAAAAGTTCAACCTTCCGTAACCTTAAAGCAGATAAAGATAACAAATGGATATTTCTTCCTGGAGAAGAACAGCTTTTGACAAAGGGAGAAGAGTATCTAAAACTGGACGGTTCTGATAGTAAATTAACAGAGCTTATGATACAAAGTGAGTTAAGTACAAAAGATAAATATCTCATCTATGGATATTTATTTTTAGTAGGGAAAAATAACAAAACACGCAAACAAAATGAATTTTTAACTCCACTTTTATACGTTCCATGCCGGTTAGAGAGAAATGGAGTAAACATAAATTGTATTCCGCAGGATGAAATGCTTTCATTAAACACCGGAGCTTTGGCTGCTTTAATGAAAAAAAATGATGATGAAGACGAAGTTGATTTGCTTTTGGAAGGAATTTTGGATGTAGTTCCTGATTTGCCGATTACACAGGAGAAATTGGATATTTTTCTTACAACATTACAATCAGTTGTTCCGGAAATAGAAATAAGCCAAACCACAAAAGACAATGAAACTGAAGATAATGTCTCAAAAGACGAGGCAAAAGATTTTTACAAAGAAAAAATAGATTCCGAAAATATAGAGGCATTAATCGAAGAAGAAGAACGTGAAAATGCCCAAAAAACTTCAATAAAAGTTGACAAAGTTGTTGTAACATACCAAAGTGCAATTATTTTAACAAAAAGACCGTCTGTTACAGCCGGAGTATTACATGAGTTAACTCAAATAGCCGAAAAGCCAAGCGGAATTTATCGTGAAACAGCATTAAGCATTATAAATGACGAATACGTACACGCTAAAGAAAAATCAGTTCCTCTAAAAGATATAAAAGAGATTACCGATTTTTATCCAATAACTCCATTATCATTAAGTGATTCTCAGGAAAAAGTTATCAAAAACATAGATAACAGCAAATTCATAGCTGTCCAGGGTCCTCCCGGAACAGGAAAATCACAGACAATAGTAAACCTCGTAGCACACTTAATTGCAAACGGAAAAACCGTACTTGTGGCCTCACGCATGGATAAAGCTGTTGACGTCGTTGCTGAACGTCTTAATGAACTTGGAGCACCTTTTTTGGCGTTGCGTGCAGGACGTTTGAATTATCAGAAACAGTTAAGCTATCAATTACAGGATTTGCTTTCAGGGAAAATAGATATAGATAGTGATTTTGAGGACAGCCTGCTTGTTGACACAAAAGATATGAAAGATCACTTGAATCTTATACAGGAAACTGAAAAGAAATGTGAACAAATCATAAAACTTGAACGTGATTGGCATGACCTTTCTTTAGAAACAAAAGAACAAGAAAAATCCATCGGTCAAATGCAATTTATAACAACACAACTTAAAAAAAGTGAAATTGACATGATATCCGGAATAATAAAAATTCTTCAAAACAATATGGAGAAAGCAGGGTTCTTCGCCAACATAGCAAACTTCACAAGTCTTAGACATCTGAAAAAACTTCTTAAATTAACTGAATTTGAAGTAAATTATGAAAATCTAACACGACTTGGAGCAGAACTGGAAGTTGCCTTAATGAACTTTCGTTTGCGAAAAATAGAAGCTGATATCCAAAAAATAGGCAATCTGCACGTTTTAATGGAACAAATCAGACAAATGAAGAGAAAACAAAAAAATCTTGCTATAAATATACTTAAAAATAAACGTAGGGAAGCATTAAAAGGTCTTTTACGTGACCAAATAAAATGTCAAAGGCTAAAAGTTCATGCAAAATCACTTGTAGAACGCAAAAAAAATCTTCAAAACAGAATACTGGAAGAAGAAGATTTTAGGCCGCTATTAGAAGCTTTTCCTTGCTGGTGCGTAACAACATATGCAATATCGGGCTCATTACCAATGAAACCGGGAATGTTTGACGTTGCAATTATTGATGAGGCCTCACAGTGTGATATTGCGAGCTGTTTCCCAATAATGTTCAGGGCAAAACGAGCCGTGATAGTTGGTGACGACAAGCAATTACCACATTTGTCTTTCTTAGAAAAAGCAAAAGAACAATCATTCTTAAGTCAATACGGAATTCCTGATAAATACCAATTAATGTGGCGTTTCAGAACAAACTCTATGTTTGATCTTGCAGATTACTACTCAATGAATTCCGTTATGCTTGATGAACATTTTAGAAGTCTTCCTCCGATTATCGAATTTTCAAACCACGAATTTTACGGTGACAGAATAAGAGTTATGAGAAAAGATTTTGGAGGTCAAAAGGTTCTAGAACTTATAGAAGTACCTGACGGAAAAGTTGATTATGATGCAACAAGAAATCTTCCCGAAGTCGAAGCTGTAATTAAAAAACTACACGAAATTGTTATAGAAGACGAAAGAAAAAATCCAAATAATCCTGTGTCAATAGGTATAATTTCACCGTTCAGAGCACAGGTTGAACAGTTAAAAACATCTGTGTCAAAAGTTTTATCCGACCATATGTTAAAGAAACATCAGGTAGAAATAGGTACCGCCCATACATTTCAAGGTGACGAACGTGATATAATTCTAATGTCCTGGGCTTTTGCAAACAATAGTCATGCACAAAGTGCAACGTTCTTACAAAAACCTAACCTGTTTAATGTTGCAATAACACGTGCAAGATACAAAGTTATAAATTTTGTTTCCCGTGATATAACAAATTTACCTGATGGTCACTTCAGAAATTATATTTCGTATATAAAAGAATACCAAAACAAACAACAGGCACTCGAAAACCTTCAAATTGACGAGAATGAATATAAAAACAATCTTGAAAACGAAATTGCGTCCCAAATGAGAGAGCTTGGACATGAAGTTCTTGCGGGAAGCGAAATTGCAGGATTAAAGGCAGATTTACTTGTAGATAAAAAATTCATAGTTGAAATTGATGGTGTCGAAGATAACCTAAAACAAACAATGTCAAATATGAAAAAACAAGCAATACTCGAACGTTGCGGATTTAAGGTTAAACGTATAACATACCGTGAATGGCAATATTCACCTAAAATCTGCCTCGACAGGGTTTTGATTGATGAATAAATCACAAGTTTTGTAAGTATTATTTAATAAAAAAAGCCCCCTAACGGGGGCTTTTCAAAACCAATTTATACTTCTTTAAAAATCAAAGTAGCATTTTGACCGCCAAACCCGAAAGAATTTGACAATGCAGTATGAATCTCAGCTTTCTGAGCTTTATTAGGAACATAGTTCAAATCACCAACATTCTCATCCTGATTTTCAAGATTAATAGTCGGCGGAACTATGTTTTCATTAATTGTCTTAATACAAGCAATAGCCTCAATAGCCCCTGTAGCACCTAAAACATGTCCATGCATAGATTTAGTTGAACTTACCCTTAAATTCGGGTTTTGCTGTTTATTGCCAAATAATCTTTCAATAGCATTAGATTCAGCAACATCACCAAGGCCTGTACTTGTACCATGAGCATTAATATATTGAATATCAGAAGGCTTTAACCCGGCATCATTCAGAGCAAATTCCATAGATTTAGTAGCCCCCTTACCCTCAGGACAAGGTGCAACAACATCATAAGCATCAGCAGTCTGACCATATCCTATGATTTCTGCATAAATCTTTGCTCCACGTTTTTTGGCATGCTCATATTCTTCTAATACTAAAACACCGGCCCCTTCTGACATAACAAAGCCATCTCTGTCTTTATCAAAAGGACGAGAAGCTTTTTCAGGCTCATCGTTTCTGCGAGATAATGTTCTAGCACTTGAAAATGCACCAACACCAACGTCACAAATAGTTGCCTCAGTTCCACCTGCAACAATAACATCAGCATCACCATACTGTATAGTTCTAAAAGCATCACCAATAGTATGTGTACCGGTTGCACAAGCAGATACAACAACTTTGTTTACACCCTTAAATCCATATCTCATAGAAATTCTGCCTGAAGGCATGTTAACTATCATCATAGGAATTGTAAAAGGTGAACACTTGTTTGGTCCTTTTTCTAAAATTCTAACATGATTTTCTTCAAATGTTCTAAATCCACCGGCTGCAGAACTAACCATAACCCCGATTCTATACGGGTCAGTTTCTTTATCTTCTTCCAGCTTAGCATCCTTAACGGCTTCATCAGCAGCAACCATAGCAAACTGAATAAATCTGTCCATTTTTTTAGCTTCTTTAGGATCTAAATATTGCTCAGGGTCAAAGTTTTTAACTTCGCCGGAGATTTTAACAACGTGTTTAGATATATCAATAGATTCGGAAGTGCTAATGCCGCTTTTTCCTTCAACAAGGCTATTCCATAACTTATCAACGCCGACACCAAATGGTGATACAGCTCCCAGCCCTGTGATTACTACTCTTCTTTTCATCATCTCTAATCCTTTTTTAATAAATAAGCGAGAATGAGCGACTATTTCTCACTCTCGCAAACTTTTCATAAAAATATATTATTCAATTATGAATGTGAATCAATATAATTTACAGCATCCTGAACTGTTTGAATTTTTTCAGCTTCTTCATCAGGGATTTCGCAGCCAAATTCTTCTTCGAAAGCCATAACTAATTCAACTGTATCTAATGAATCAGCACCTAAATCAGCTGTGAAGCTAGCTTCAGGAGTAACTAAAGCTTCATCAACGCTTAACTGATCAACTACTACTTTTTTAACTTTTTCAAATGTACTCATTTCTTCTTCCTCATTAATTAGTGTATCACTATGTGTCCATAAATATTATACTAATTAAAGATAAATTTGCAACTGATTTAAGAAATTGTTACATTCTAAGCATTAAGTGAGTCTGTAATATAATTTAAAATCATATTAATCTCTTTAGCAGCATAGTTGACACAATTTAGTTTGAGATTAAGCAATTCCGACTCTTTTTCAGAAAGAAGTTTATCGGAATTTTTCGAAATTTTTGAAAGAGAGTTGCAAAGAAAAACAAGCCTAATATAAACAATTGTCAAATCCAATATTTCTTTCTTAAAAGTTTCAAACACCGCATCATTTATATTTTGACCGACAAAATTGCTTTCATAATAATTCGATTCAAACTTTTCAAGCAACTTTTCAAATTCTTTAACTTCTGTCATGATCTTTTTCTCCTATTATAAAAAATTTATAACAACATAATTTCATCATGACAAAATATAAAAATTTATAACTATAATTAAAAAAAATTGTGACAAATATAGAGATATACTACTAAATATAGAAAATAGCTTCTATATTTGTTAATAAAGACACTTGAAAAAATTGCTCTAGCTCTAGGCATGGATTTTTCCGAACTTACTGATGTTTCTAAAGTTGATTTGTAAAATTACAGCATCGCAGAAATCAGCACTCTTGACTACAACTTAAAAATTGTATAAAAAAATGCGGGCTTTGCCCGCATTTTTAAAATATTCAATTATATAATCAGACCGCCATCGACCTGCAAAACTTGACCGGTAATATAATCCGAATCAACTGCCAAAAACTTAACAGCTTTTGCAATATCTTCTGCAACTCCTAGACGTTTTAAAGGTATAAAATCTGTAAATTTAGATGTATCCAAATCTTTTGTCATATCAGTTTGTATAAATCCCGGAGCAATAGCATTAACACGGATATTACGTGAGCCTAATTCTTTTGCCAAAGATTTGGTAAATCCGACCAAACCTGCTTTTGCTGCAGAATAATTAGCCTGTCCCATGTTACCGTACAAGCCGACAACACTTGACATATTTATAATAGCACCTGAACGTTGCTTCATCATTACCTTAATTACAGGATGTGACACATAAAAAGCACTATTTAAATTTGTATTAATAACAGCTTCCCATTTTTCATCATTCATTCTTATGAACAAATCATCACGGGTTATACCGGCATTATTCACCAAAATATCTACTCTACCGTATTTTGAAATAATTTCGGCCATATTTTTTTCAACTTCTTCTTTATTTGAAACATCGAATTTATAAGCAGCAGAATCAACTCCTAATGCTTTAATTTCATCAACTGTTTTTTCAGCGGCATCGGAATTACCGGCATAATTTATTACTACATCATAGCCTGCACGTGCTAATTCCAAAGCACATGCTTTACCTATTCCACGTGACCCGCCGGTTACTATTGCTAATTTTTCAGACATAACATCTCCTTTAATTCATTAACTGTTTCCTCGAGAGAGGCTTTATCAAATATATTATAAACTTTTGCCTCGGGTGCAATTTTTTTATTCAAACCTGCAAGAACTTTTCCCGGACCGATTTCTACAAAAATTTCCACGCCTTCAGACACCATTTTTTCTATAGTTTGTGTCCAATGTACTGATGAATATATTTGTTTCGGCATTTTTTCACTAAAATCAGAACTATCCGTTGTAACTTCTGCATCGACATTAGTAATTACAGGAATTTGAGCATTATTCAATTCAAAATTCGAAATAAATTCTGCAAATTCATGTCCGGCATTTTCCATAAATTTTGAATGGAAAGCACCTGAAACTGCCAATGGAACAACACGTCTTACACCGTTAGCCAGCATATAATCACTTGCGGCTTTAACAGCATTTTCATCACCGGTAATAACAACCTGAGCAGGAGAATTATAATTTGCCACATCAACGTAACCAACTTTTGAGCCTTCTGCCAAACCGGCTTTCAGCTGTGCTTCTGAGGCATTTAATACAGCGGCCATAGCTCCGCCCTTTGTAGCCCCCATTAAGTCTGCTCTTTTTTGGATAGCTTTTAAAGTATTTTCTAATGACATAACGCCTGATGTATACATTGCACAATATTCACCCAAGCTGTGACCTGCAACGTAATCAGGTTTTATATCAATTTCTGATTTAAAAGCCTCTAAAGCTGCTATTGACATTGTTACGATACAAGGCTGAGTATTAACTGTTTGTTTCAAATCTTCTTCGGGGCCTTCAAAACAAATCTTCGAAATACTTTTGCCTAAAGTTTTATCTGCCGTATCAAAAACAACTTTTGAACTTTCATAATTTTCATACAAATCTTTTCCCATTCCAACAGCTTGAGAGCCCTGTCCCGGGAATAAAAACGCTATCTTTTTGGTCATATCCATATCCCTCTCTATTCCATTACAACAATTATACCGCAAATACGATAAATGTAAACCTTATGTAAAAAAATTAATGATCAATGGAATCCTTAATATTTGCAACTAGTTTTTTGCTTTTAAAATCACTTATAGCTTTTTTTACTAAATTTATTTCAAATATAATAAGAGCCAAACCAGCAATGTAAAACAGCACAGTAAAAATTTTATTTAACATATCAAACATTTCAAACTGTCCACCAGCCCATAAAAACAAACCGACAATTAACCAAATCCAATAAAATATAAGAGTTATTAGCAACAAAACAACTCTAATCAAAATTTTTATCATTTAAAAATTTCCCTCTAAATTCAAAACTATTTTTTAACAAATACCTTCACGAAGTCTTACAATAGCTGCTCCCCATGTCATACCGGCACCAAAACCACAGAGAATTGCTGTTTTATCTCTGCCAAGTTTTACAGTACCTTTTTCAACACCTTCTGCCAATGCAATAGGAACAGACGCAGCTGAAGTATTTCCATAATATTTAATATTTGTAATAACTTTTTCATCAGAATATTGAAGTCTTTCCTGAACAGCTTGAATAATTCTCAAATTTGCCTGATGCGGAATTAAGTAATCAATATCCTCAGCCTTCAATCCTGATTTTTCAATTACTTCTTCAATATATGGCGGCAAAATTTTTACGACGAATTTATAAACTTCTTTACCATTCATATGAATAAATCCGTCTTTTTCAGTACACGGAGCCACTAACGGACAATTTTTTCCAACATTATCCTTATAAATAAGTTCACCAATTGAACCTTTTGCTTTTATGTCAATTGACAAAATATCATCTAAACCGTCTTCTGATGCCGTCATAACCATTGCTCCGGCACCGTCACCAAATAAAATTGATGTTCCACGGTCTGACCAGTCTAAATATCTAGAATTATTGTCTGTTGCAACTATCAAAATATTTTTATATATACCTGCATTTATAAAACCTTTTGCAACCTGCATGCCATAAATCAAACCGGAGCATGCTGCCGTAATATCAAAAGCCGGAATATCTGTTTCTATTCCTAATCTTGATTGAATATGACAAGCAATTGCCGGATAGAGCTGAGGTGGGGCTGATGATGCAGCTACTATCAAATCCAATTCATCAGGTTTAATCCCTGATTTTTCAAG
Source organism: Candidatus Gastranaerophilales bacterium (assembly GCA_944323365.1). Taxonomy (GTDB): domain Bacteria; phylum Cyanobacteriota; class Vampirovibrionia; order Gastranaerophilales; family Gastranaerophilaceae; genus SIG32. The sequence goes on along the minus strand of CALUSG010000083.1, from coordinate 7,878 downwards.
AGCTTTTTTTGCTGCCTCAAGACCCAAATCTATGGCATCTTCATCGCCGGAAACTAATCTTCTTTCTTTAATTCCGGTCCTTGTATATATCCACTCATCAGAAGTTTCGTATAATTTAGTCAAATCATCATTTGTTATTACTGCCTCTGGTAAACTATAACCAACTCCTGCTATCTTTACAGGTATATAATTATTTGTCATATCCTCTATTCCTCATAAAATTTAGCGATTTTTTCATTTACACCGGTTTCTACTGCTTCTTTGGCAACTCTTACAGCATTTTTTATCGCATAAGCTTTACTTCTGCCATGTGATATTACCGTAATTCCTTTTACACCCAAAAGAAGTGCCCCGCCGAATTCTTCATAGTTGATTTTTGTATAGATTCTTTTCATAAACGGTTTTGCTAATAACCCTATTATTTTACCCAACAAATCCGCTTTGAACTCTTGTTTCAACATTCTGAAAAGCATTTGCGAAGTACCCTCGGTAACTTTCAAAGCAACGTTTCCTACAAATCCATCACATACAACTACATCGCAAACACTCAAGAAAATTTCTTTGCCTTCTATATTTCCAACAAAATTCAATTTTTCTTGGTGTTCCTCTAATAATTTATATGTATGCTGAGCAAGTTCATTTCCCTTACCGGCTTCTTCACCTATATTTAAAACGCCTACACGGGGATGTTCAATTCCTAATACATTCTTTGAAAAAGTTGCTCCCATTACGGCAAATTGATAAAGCATTTCAGGAGAACAATTGCTATTAGCCCCTGCATCAATTACTACTATTGGTCTTTTAATCGTCGGTAAAGTAACTGCAATAGCCGGTCTGTCTATTCCTGCTATTCGGCCTAAACCAAATAAACTTGAGGCCATTGCTGCCCCTGTAGAACCTGCAGCAACCACTGCATCTGAACTTCCGTTTGCTACCGCATCAACAGCCAATACTATTGATGATTTCTTCTTCTTGCGAATTGCTTGTCCTGGAGCTTCGCCCATTTCTATGATTTCTGAAGCATGGGTAATCTTTATGTCTAATTTAGAGGTGTCAATTTTAATGCGATATTGCTTGCCCGCCTTGCCGCAATCAGAATAAAATCCCTCATGGTTTATCCTATCAAGTTCCTGCTCTATACGATCCTGTTTGCCGACCAGCTCCAATGCAACTCCATATTCTTGTGCAGCCCACACTGCACCTGCTACAATCTCTTGTGGAGCATGATCACCGCCCATTGCATCTATCGCTATTCTTGTCATTTTCCCTCTCCTAAGAATAAATTCTATTCAGCTTCTTTTTCTTCAATTACTTTTTCTTCATCGACTACTTCAGCTTTTGCTTCTTCTGCTTCCAAAGCTTTTTCTGCCTTTACTTCGTCAACAACTGCTTCAATTTTTTCTGCTTTCTTTGATTTTGCAGCAGATTTTTTTGCAGGTTTTTTCTTTTCTTCTTTAGCTTCTACGTAATCAGGAGATTTAATGCTTACTGCTTTTCCTTTATAGTAGCCGCATGCTGTGCATACTGTATGTGCTAATTGAGTTTCTCCGCAGTTTGGGCATTTTGTTGTTTCAGGCTTTGTTGCCTTCCAGTTACTTCTTCTGTGTCCTTGTGCGGAATGTCCTGTTCTTTTCTTTGGTACTGCCATTTTCCTTTTCCTTTTCTACTTATATTTCATTTAATTTTAATATTTTTAAATACATCCATTCTCGGATCGGAGATTTTTTCTTCTTTCAAAAATTTATCCTCTCCATTACAATTTATACCACAAACTTTTTTATTTGGTAAATTTAATATTACAGATTGATACAATAAGTCATAAATATCTATTTCATCTGAACCATTTAAATCTGTTACAAACTGGCCGTCTTTTATTTCAATTTCTTGTCCGGGCTCTATCGAATCCTCTATTAATGCTTGTTTTGCATATAATTCATCTATTGAAAAATCTAAATTATGTTCAAATTCTTTTAAGCATAAATCGCATTCGAGCTTAACAATTCCCTTAACATTTCCACTGACTTCAATAAAATCTCCAAGCGACTTAAATGTTAAATCTGCGGAAATAGGAGTTAATGCATTTATTCCGTCAATTTTTTCCTCAACCTTACAGCTGAGGGTTTTATTTTTTGAATTTTCAATATCTTCCACGGAAATAATTTTATGCATTATACATATTGCTCCTCTTGCATTGCAAGTGCTGCTATTTGATTTGAAACAAAACAAACTTTTTTCAACGGGCCTGATGTTTCTTTTTCTATAAATGTAGCTGTTGAAGATTTCATAGCCTGCAATAATTCATTATACAAATCTTGAGGGTTTTCAACATATAACACCAAAGGTGCTGTTGATCCTTTTATAAATACCAAAACCGAAATTCTTGTTTTGACATTTTGCGGATTAAACTGTTGTGCCATTTTTTTCTCCTTTTTTATGTTAATTATAAAAGAAAAAACCTATTTATGCAAGCAAACCATTAATTATTCACGAAATATTAAAAAATAATAAATTTAACTTGTTTATTATAATTGATAAATTATAATATTAGATATAAAGGGGAAAAATTATGAGCCACAAACATAACAATCCGTTTAAAAAGGATATAGAGATTAATGATCAGCCTCAAGAAGATAATGCGGCTGAAAACAATACTGAAGAAAAACAAGATGAAAATAACAATCTTCAAGAAGAATATGATAAATTAAACCAGCAATATATAAGACTTGCTGCAGATTTTGATAATTATAGAAAGCGTCAAGAGCAGGAAAGAGAAAATCTTTTAAAATATGGAGCAGAAAATGCTCTAAAAAAAATGATTGATATCTTAGATAATTTTGAACGTGGTGCTAAAGCATTGGAAAATGTTGAAGACTGTCAGCAAGTAAAAGACAGCTTTAACCTTTTACATAAACAAGTTTATGAAACATTACAAAAACTTGGCTTAGAAGAAATTGAAGCTGAAGGTAAGGAATTTGACCCTAATTTTCACGATGCGGTAATGCAGACACCAACAGGCGAACACCCTGAACATACAATTATAAATGTAATGCAAAAAGGTTATAAAATGGGAGATAAAGTTATTCGCCCCGCACTTGTAAATGTTGCAACGGCTGAATAAAAAATTTTGAGGAAGAATGGCAGATTATTACGAAATACTTGGAGTATCAAAAAACGCAACAAAAGACGAAATAAAATCAGCGTTCAGAAAAAAGGCTAGACAGTGTCATCCGGATGTAAATAAAGCACCTAATGCCGAAGAAAAATTCAAAGAGCTTGGCAAAGCATATGAAACCTTAATGGACGATAATAAACGTGCCACATATGATAGGTTTGGCGAAGACGGGCTAAAACAAGCAGGATTTGACACAGGAGGTCCTTTTGCCGGTGGTTTTGGTGATTTAAATGATATATTTAGTTCATTTTTTGGCGGTATGGGTTTTGGCTTTGGCCGACCTGATCCTAATGCTCCTCAGCCGGGTGAAGACTTAAGGCTTGATATAGAAATTGATTTTGAACAAGCTGTTTTTGGAACAACAAAAGAAATAAAATTTGATCATTTAGAAATATGTTCCGAATGCGGAGGTAGCGGAGCAGCAAAGGGTTCGCAGCCGGTTACATGCAGAACTTGCGGAGGAACAGGTCAAGTTCAAACAGTTGCAAGAACACCTTTAGGTGCTTTTACTCAAATCAGTACTTGTCCTGACTGCCACGGTACAGGACAAAAAATTGAAACTCCATGCCCTTCATGCAAAGGGTACGGCAAAGTTGAAAAAGAAAGAAAAATCGAAATAAAAATCCCAAAAGGTGTTGATAATCTTTCTAAAATTCGTATTGCACGTGAGGGAAATGCCGGTTCAAACGGAGGGCCTGCAGGAGATTTATTCGTTGTACTTCACGTAAAACCTTCAAATTATTATCAACGTGACGGAATAAATATTTTTACAAAATTAGAAATAACACCGGCTCAAGCTGTTTTAGGCGATGAAATAAATATCCAAACTTTGGATGGTGATAAAAAAATCCAAATTCCGGCCGGGATTCAAAGCGGTAATTCAATAAAAATTAAAGGAGCAGGTGTTCCTATTGTTTCAAGGCCAACCCAAAGAGGTGACCACATTGTTGTTATAACGGTAAAAATACCTACACAGCTTTCAGAACAGGAACGCTCTCTATATAAAAAATTATATGAAATAAATACATCTAAAAAACCGCCGGAAACAATCATGTCAAAAGTAAAAGGAGTTTTTAACAATGCGTAAGCTTGCTGTCATCTTTATAATATTTTTTATGACAGCAATTCCAGCAGTTGCGTCAAAAATTCCTGCTGATTTACAGAATTTTATTTTAAAATCGTTACCTAATACAGATTTCAGATTTGACGGGATGATAATTTTACCTGACAACACAATATATCTGCCATTGTTTCCTGCAAAACCCGAGCAGACAGATAATATTCAGGTAAACAAAACTTTCCCTTCAGGAAAAACTTTAGCCCAAAAACCTGAAATTGTAATCTTCAATAATAACTATGTTATTTTAAAAGTTATTGACGACAGAAATGGTAAAAAGACTATTTTTGTTCCAACTCCAATTCCTGATGAAATTAGAAACGGACTGTTGCCGCAAGACATGCTTGTTCCACGTGGATTAACCATACCGGAAAGTATTAAAGGGATAATTGGAAACCTTAACATTGAAACCTCAAAAAATCAAGGTCTTAGAGTAGAAGTGCCAAAATCTTTATATGATAAAAACAACACCGTTACTCCTGCACCGCAACTAAAAAATAAAACATTTTATGTTGCGACAGGGTACTCAAAAAATATACAGGTAATTAATACTGACAGCAAAACTCCGGCATACGCACTTTCTCAGGATTATACTCCAAATAATATGATAGCATACGACAACAAATTTTTACTTGTCACATCATTTGGCAGCAAAACTTTAAATGTAATATCATTAGCTGACGAAGAAATAATTAAACAAATATACCTTACAACAACTCCTGACGAAATATTAATTGACAGCTCGAAAAAAATAGCTTACGTTTCTAGTCCCGAAAATTCAAGTATTTATGTTGTAAATTTGGAAACAATGACTCTTTCAAAACAAATTAAAATAAATGGCATGTGTGAAAGGTTGATGCTTACAAATGACGGATCAAAACTTTTTTACTGTGACAAAAAAAATAATGAAATTTGGGCTGTTGAACTTGACAACAATTATCTATTAAAAGATATTGGTAAATTCCCGAATGTTTCTAAAATTGAATTCAATAACAATAAAATTTATATTACAAGCCGAACAAAAAATCATCTTGCAATAATTGATTACGAAACAAACGGCTTGATTGCAGAAATTGAAATAACACCAAAGCCTGTTGATATGATTTCTTTTGAAAATAATCTTTACATACTAGGTGCATTAGAAAATTCTTTACAGATAATTGATACAAAAACTGACGAAATAACTGATTCTATTTATTTAAATACAAATGGATTTTCAACAAACATTGACCCGATAGATGGGACATCTCTTGCGATAATTTCCGATTCAAGAACAACTATATATTGTGTTTTGGACATGAAAACCAAAAAAATTATAAAAGCAAATGCAATAGAAGTTCCTATTCGTTCAATTGTTATAACCGACAGAGTGAAAAAAATTAACAAATGAAAACATATTTTGACCAAACAACAGAACAAATTCTTTCTGACTTAGAGAAAACACAAAAAAATTTTTGGAATATATCAAGAGTAACCGGTGAATTCTTATATACATTGATTTTAGCATCAAATTCACAAAACGTTTTAGAAATAGGAACATCAAACGGCTATTCAGGGATATGGCTTGGAAAAGCTTTAGAAAAGACAGGAGGGCACTTAACTACTATTGAATTTTGGGAAAAGCGTTATTCTATTGCCCAAAAAAATTTTGAAACCTGTAAGATAGATAACAGAATATCGATTCTAGAAGGTTCCGCATGTGACGTATTAAAAAAATTACCTGCTGATTTTAAAATAGATTTTGCCTTTATTGATGCAAACAAAAGAGAATATATTGAATATTTTAAACTCATTGACCCGCTCTTAACTCCCGGAGGATATATTGCTTGTGATAATATCCTTTCTCATATAGAAAAAACCCGATCATTTATTGATGAAATCAATAGCCGTACAAATTATGAAAATGTTATTTTGAACCTTCCTGCCGGACTCTCTCTTGCAAAAAAAATTACTCGTTAACCTATTTTAACATGACACTTGATTATTTTAATTTTTAATATATTATTAAAATACACAACTAGCTAGAAAAGGAATGAAATTATGTCAAAACAATGTGAAATTTGCGGTAAAAAACCAATCAAAGCAGCGAAATTAACTTTTTCACATAAACAAATTGTCCACACTCAAGAGCCTAACCTTCAATCTGTTAAGGCAATTGTAAATGGTCAAACTAAAAGAATTAAAGTTTGTACATCTTGCTTAAGAGCCGGTAAAGTACAAAAAGCTGTTTAAGGTTTCAACCATAAAAGGAAAAGAGCCCTTGATAAAGGGCTCATTTAGTTGCGAATTTATGCATCATAACGTTTAAAACCTTTTTCTATATTCTTCGATATTAACGATTTTACTGTATCATATTCCGTTGTTAATGAAGACATCTCTGTATCCAAATTTTTCATCTTTAAATCCAATGTTTCTTCTTTATTTTCTATCTTTTGTTTCTCTGTGTTATATTTTGCCTCTGCTTGTGCTACTGCTTCTTCGTCGGCTATTTCTCTTATGTAATTATTTGTTGAATAATTACTTGCATAGAAATAACCGTCGTCTGACATTGTCCTTAATAACAACTTGCCTGTTTTTAGCATTCCCTGCATATATTCATTATTATCTATATTTATATTCTCTCTCCAGCCGTTTAAACAGATTTGATTAAATATTGCATCGAAAAATCCTGAATTTAATGCCTGGTCTGAGTTTACTCCTTCATCTACCATTACATCAAATTTGAATTTTGTATTATTTACATCCATTAACACACTGTCTTTTACTCTACGGTTGCCTTCGGTCGCACTTACACTGTATATACTGTTATCAAAACCCTCCATTGCCTGGGCAAAGTATGTCAAATATGCCTTTGCTATATTGGTTATACTTATTGATACACCACTATCAGTTGTTTTATGCGGAGCCAAATCACTTGGATGCCAAGCCCAATATTGTGTTATACCAATATAATCAGACGTTGCATATGAATCATCCTTTTTACCGGGATTTCCATTCATTGAATCAACAACACCATTATATCTATTTGATTGTTCACTTGTAAATCCAGGATGCAACTCATAACCTAAGTTCTTTCCATATATATCGGTTTCTAATAAAGACCTTGTCATAGATTCAGCATAAATGATTGCATTTTGAACAGCAACATCACCTGTTACACTCAACATGGTTTCAAATTCGCCAAACATCCAGTCCCATATATCTAAATTTGCTATATTCATAGACACAAATAATACATTTGGTGACATTTCTCCATCAACCTGACACAATAATTGGAAATTTTTATTTGTATCTAACAAATCTACAATAGAAAGACTTGAGTCTGTATAGTCTGCACTGCCATTTCCTGTTCTTATGCATAAATAATCATCTATACCATACGGGTTATCTGTATTAGGATCTCCATCTTCGTTTAACTGATCTCTTATAGATTCTATGTCTACTCCATAAGTTGTAACATCGCAAAGCGTTCCTGATTCATATTTGTCCAATAACTCAGATAATGTCATCTCCTGCGTTGTTACAGTCGCTAAATCCGTTGTTCCGTTTCCTATAGACTGAGAATACATTATCCCTTTGTATGTCTTTG
>CALUSG010000082.1 GCA_944323365.1 Candidatus Gastranaerophilales bacterium | reverse complement strand
AGTAGATCCTGAAACAGGTGAAGAAATTTTAACACACACAGAATCTTATGGACGGGTAAAAAACGGAAGTAGCTACTTTATTGATATTACTGATTCCAAAGAGTATGACGAAAACGGGAAAGTTATTTCTAAAGCAGAATATATATATGACCAAAGAGGAGAATTCATAGGGGTTAAAAGAACCCCAGTGGAAAAAGAATAATAGTAAAAAAGGCGGTTAGAAGACCGCCTTTATAAATTTAAAATGTAACTAAGCAATGTTCTGACACCTGCACCGGTTGCACCTTTTATAAATTCTCTTTCAGGTTTTTCTAAAAAGGCCGTACCCGCTATATCGATATGAGCCCACTTAACGTCTTTTACGAATTCTTGTAAAAATACGCCAGCTGCTTGAGCACCGCCATAACGAGAGCCCGTATTTTTCATATCAGCAATATCGGATTTCAGGCTTTCAAAATATTCTTTATACAGCGGTAATTGCCAATATTTTTCTCCAACATGTTTACCGGTTTCAATTATACGATAAATCATATCTTCATCATTGCCCATAATACCTGCTGCGGCAGTACCTAAAGCAACCATACAAGCACCTGTTAGAGTTGCAATATCAATTACTTCGTCAACACCCAATTCACAGGCATAAACAAGTGCATCCGCTAGTGTTAACCTTCCTTCAGCATCAGTATTATCTACCTCAATGGTTTTACCATTTTTAGCAGTTAAAATGTCACCAGGCTTGTAAGAATTACCGCCCGGCATATTTTCACATGCAGCAATTATTCCGTGCACTTCAATATCAGGATTAAAATCTTTTAATACACTCATAATCCCCAAAACGCACGCTGCACCTGACATATCATCTCTCATTGTAAGCATAGATGATGGCGGTTTTATATCCAATCCGCCTGAATCAAAACATATACCTTTACCAATAAGAGCTATTTTTTTGGTAACATTTTTACCGGTATATTTCATATGAATAAATTTAGGAGGCTGCTTGCTGCCTTGAGCTACAGCTAAAAATGCTCCCATTCCCATACGTTTTATTTCATCTTTATCATAAATTTCAGTTGTAATGCCTTCAAGCTTTTGGGCAATATCTGCAAGCTTTGACGGAGTAGCAAAAGATGCAGGTTCATTAGCCAAATCTCTTGCAAATTTTAATGCATTACCGCAAATTTTTCCGACCTTTACACTATCTTCTAAAACGTTTGCAAAAGTAATTTCATCCACTTTTTTTGCTTTTTCGCTTTTATATTTATCAAAAGCGTAATCTGCAAGCATTGCTCCGAGAGCTCCGGATTTACCATAGTCAAACCCGACTTCAAAATCAAAAGCCGCAGTTTTTGCATTTATTTGCTGCAATTTTTTAACAGCTTTATAAACAACGAATCTTAAATCATTTTGGCAAAATTCGTCACGTTTACCGCACCCTACTACAAGAATCTTTTGTGCAGGGATTTGTCCGTAAGTTTGCAATAAATATGTTTGACCTAACTTTCCCTCAAATTTATCTTTCTCAATTGCATAAGTATTTACAAGTTCCTGAGATGTTTTTTCGCCTTCAAACATATTTACTACAAGAACATTCACTGACAAATTTTTAACGTCATTTGAAACTTTTATTTCCATATTTGCTCTCCTTCTATGAATTCATTATAACACTAAACAATATTAATTTTTCAAAAAATCTTCAATACCGTTAGCAATAGCTTTAGCACAACGTTTTTGGAAATCAACATTTGTAATCATTGAATTATCTTCAGGATTAATTAAATAAGCTACTTCGACCAAAACGCTTAAAGCTTTGGTATTTCTAACTAAAGCCAAGCTGCCCTGACGTATTTTATCATTTTTAGTTCCCGCATAAGTATTCATTGCAACTAAAATATTAGCAGCAAACAACTTAGCCTGATTATAATAATAATAAACACTCGTTCCTTGATGCTCGTTTGGATTAGCACTATCCGGTAAAGAATTAGCATGAATACTTATCAAAAACATTGCATCGCCATTATTTGCTGTATCAACACGATCTTTCAAGCTGACATAGCTATCATCCGACCTTGTCATAATAACATTCGCACCACGATTTTCAAGTTCTTTTTCTAAATATTTAGCAATAGCTAAAGTTATATCCTTTTCTTTATCACCGCAACACCCTATTGCTCCGGATTCTTTTCCTCCATGACCGGCATCAACAGCAATTTTTATACCGTTTAAAGGATGCTTTTTATTTATTGGCGGGAATTTTCTTATTTTTAGAACAAAATCATTACCTTCATAATCTCCGCTGTATCCTATTATTTTTTTAACTCCTGTTTTTTCAAAATAAGGAAAACTAAAAACATAAGTTAAATTTGGATTATCTTTTACATTATAAAACTTAAGTTCCAAACTTTCATTTTCAACCATTTCATAAGGTACTTTCTTGTCTAAATGAAAAATATAGGTGAAATAATTGTCGTCATCTACAAAATTGTATCCGCTTAATACTGCCGGAGAATTTAATTTACCCTCAAAGGCTTTTACATCAGACTTATCTACCCACGCATTTTTATCCGGGCCTAAAATTACACGGTAGAAATTACTTTTTTCACCATCAACTGTCAACGGTATATCTTTAGGAAAATGTGCAAGCCGATTAACACCTGAATTCACAGGAGTATTTCTTAACGGGACATTATCCGATAAAGTCATAAATTCCTGTTTTGATTTATATTGAATAAACTCAGGAGGAGTATAAACAGAATTAACAGTTTTTTTAGGCCGTTTAATCAAAAAACTTTTTTCACCGTCTTCTGATTTAATAACAAAACGGTTATCACCTTCATTAAGCTTGACAACAAAAGCAAATCCACCCGAATTATGTATATTTACACATTCACCGTTTATAGTTAATTTAGAATTCGGATTTGCAGAACCTATAAAAAAGGTCGATGGAGAATTAATAGTAACATTTTGGCTACCCGGATACACTATATCAAAAGCAAATACTCTCAAATTTATAAATAAACACAAAATTACTAATAACAAATTTTTCATAACTATATATTACAGCATTATTTTTAATTTATAAATTTTTGTAATTTAATTTAATATTTTCATTTTTTCATACACCTTATGCTAAAATATAAAAGAGAGGCGAAATTTTGCGTAATAAAAATCTAGACAGTGAAAAAAGAATAAAAGATTTTGACAGAATTTTAGCATTTCTGCAATTTTGTTTTATAACTTTTGCAGTACTTTTAGCAATCTATTTATTTGTAATACAGATTATTGACGTAGGTAAATATCGTGTAAGAGCACGCAACCAAAGGATAAGCAGATCCTTTGTAATGCGTGGAGATATCTATGACCGAAACGGTATAAAACTTGCAACAGATAAAGTATATTCCGATGTATATGCCCATCCGGACAATTATGATTCATCACCTGAAGATTTGGCGAAAAAACTTTCGCCCATTCTTAATATGCCATATGACCAGCTTTTGACATTATTAAAAAAACCGGGTCCGGTCATAACCATTAAAAAAGATATTGATAAAAATACAGCAAAAGAACTTGCTAAACTCCATTTAAGAGAAATAAGCATGGGCAAAAAAAATACCCGTACATACCCTCAAGGTGATTTAGCAGCACATGTATTAGGATATTACAACTTTGATGCCGATATAGCAAACGGTGTTGAATATACAGCAAAAGATAAACTTGAACACGTAGAACACGCCGTACGTTATCAACGGACACGTGACGGTAAAATTATATATGATTTTATGACCGATCCTGTTGCGACAACTACAAATCCAAAAGGTCAAGACATAACTTTAACGATTGACGCAGCGATTCAACACGTATGCGAAAAAGAATTACAAAAAATGATCACAGAAAAAGAAGCATTACGTGGTACGGTAATTGTTATGAATCCTAAAAACGGAGAAATTTTGGCATATGCTGTTTATCCGACATACGATCCGAACAATTACAGAAAAGCCAGCGAACTTGAAATTAAAAACTGGACTCTGACAGATGTATTTCCGCCGGGTTCAACCTTCAAGGCAATAACAGTAGCCAGTGCGATGGAACTCGGTAAAATAAATGAACATACTCAAATCCTTGATACAGGTAAAACTTCGATTGGAAAATGGGAAATAAGAAACTATGATTACAATGTCCACCCATATCCGGGAATGATTTCCTTAGAATATTTATTTGAACATTCAAGTAATATCGGATCAATCAATGTTGCCAAAACAATGACAACAAAAGAGTTTTATGATATGTTAAAGAAATTCGGTTTTGGTCAAAAATCAGGTATTGATTTACCCGGTGAATCTGCAGGATTACTGCCGGCATGGCACAAATGGGATAAAGGTATTCAGGCTACTATGGCTTATGGATACGGAACATCCGTATCTGCAATGCAAATGGTAACGGCAATGTCAGCATTAGCAAATAACGGTGTTCGGGTAACACCTCATATAATTAAATATCCACAAGAAGAATACGATCAAAAAATCCATTACACACAAGTTGTTTCACCTGAAACAGCAAAAACAATAACCAAACTTCTTGCAGCCGCAATTAATAATGGGAAATCAACAATAAAGATGGAAAAATATAATGTTGCAGCCAAAACAGGTACATCAAACAAACCCAAAGAAGGAGGAAGCGGCTATACAGGTCTTTCATATACCTCAACCATAGGTTATTTACCAGCTACAGATCCGCAAGTTTTAATTTATGTAATGATTGATAGTGCAAAAGTCGGGGCTATATGGGGTAATACTGTTGCAGGACCTGTTTTTCATGAAGTTGCAGAACAAACAGCTAGAATACTAAACCTTAAACCTGATAAAATTCAAAAGAAAGAGGATGAAGAATGAAATTAGAAGAACTTATAGAATATTTGGATTATAAAGACTTAATTAATTTTAAAAGTGTAGAAGTTTCCGGCATATCATATAATTCACAAACAACTAAAAAAGGTGATATATTTGTATGTTTAGTAGGAGAGCATACAGACGGTCATAAATTTGCACAGATGGCTATTGATAATGGAGCCGTAGCACTTTTAGTAGAAAGACCTTTAGAAATAAAGATTCCTCAGGTAGTTGTTAGCTGCACAAGACATAAAATCGCAGACATAGCTGACAGATTTTATTCAAGACCATCATTAGGATTAAACCTCATAGGAATTACAGGTACTAACGGAAAAACAACCGTAACACATTTAATCCAACGTATTTTTGAAGAAAACAACCAAAAATGTGCTCTTATAGGTACATTAGGATATAAATTATCATCAAACAGTGAATATCGTGACGCAAAACACACAACACCGCAGGCACCTGAGCTTCAAGCAACATTAAGGATGATAAAAGACGTTGAAAAAATTGATAATGTAGTAATGGAGGTAAGTTCTCACGCACTTGAACAAAACAGGGTAGGCGGCTGCCGTTTTAATGGGGCTGTATTCACAAACCTTACTCAAGATCACCTTGACTACCATATTACAATGGAAAATTATTTTGATGCAAAAGCTATTTTGTTCAAAAATCTCAAAGAAGGCTGTTTTGCAGTAATTAATATTGATGATGAATATGGTGAAAGATTTTTGAATGTCATACCAAAAGGTGTTAAAAAATACACTTACGGTGTAAAAAATAAGGCTGATGTTATGGCTAAAGACATTCAATTTTCGTTAAACGGAGCTGAGTTTACGCTTGTTACAAAAAATGATGAATACAAAGTAAGCTTACATATGAACGGAATGTTCAGTGTTTATAACGTATTAGCAGCAATTACGACAGCAATTGCCGAAAAAATTGATATAAAAGTTGCATTAAAAGCTTTAGAAAACGTAAAAGGAGTTGCCGGAAGATTTGAAGTAGTTGCTAAAAAACCGCTTGTAATAGTTGATTATGCCCATACGCCGGATGGGTTAGAAAATGTCTTAAATTCCGCAAGAGAAATTACCCCGAAAGATGGTAATTTAATATGTTTATTTGGCTGCGGTGGAGATAGAGATGCCACAAAACGGCCTAAAATGGGGGCAATAGCTGAAAAAATTGCAGACAAAATTGTTATAACATCAGACAACCCAAGAAGCGAAGATCCTCAACAGATTATAACAGATATAATTGCAGGACTAAAATCTACCAACCCTGACAAAGTGACGGTTGAACCTGATAGAGGCAGAGCAATAGAATTACTAAAAAATATTGCAAGTAACAACGATGTTGTTGTAATAGCCGGAAAAGGTCACGAAGATTATCAGATTTTAAAAGACAGGACTATCCACTTTGATGATCGTGAAGAGGCACGTAAAGTATTTGAAGCAATATAACCGGAGGTAAAATAATGTCATTTACGTCAAAACTGTTAATTGAACAACATTTTCACGGTGCTTTTGGAATAAATTTTAACGACTGTACTGTTGATGATGTGTTGAACTTATCAAAAGAAATTTTAAAATACGGGATTGGCGGGATTTTTCCTACACTTGCAACCGATACGGTTGAGAATATCAAAAAACAAATTTCTGTAATCAAACAAGCTGCAAGTATTCAGCCAAAAGACAGTGCAAAAATTTTTGGTGTTCACCTTGAAGGCATCTTTTTAAACCCCGAAAAAAAAGGAATTCACGACGAAAAACAATTTTTGAAGCCTACAATAGAAAACTACAAACTTATAGAAGATGATTTTATAAAAATTCTAACTTATGCCCCGGAATTTGATGAAAATTATACACTTGCAAAATATCTGCTGACCAAAGATGTAAAAATTCAAGCCGGTCATTGCATGGGCGGTGATCTATCTTATTGTGACGGAGTAACTCACCTTTTTAATGCAATGTCAGGAATTGTACAAAGAGGGACATCAACCGCATTAACGGCATTGACCGATGACAGTATTTATACTGAAATTATTGCAGATGGAGTTCACCTATCAGATTCAATTTTAAGATTAGTATTCAAGGCCAAACCGTTAGATAAAATACTTCTAATCTCAGACGCACTACCTATAACAAAAAGTAATTTAAAAGAGATGGAATTTGAGGGTGAAACAATATACTTTGACGGAGAAAAAGCAACTTCAAAAGACGGTACAATTGCAGGAAGTACAAAACTTTTACCCGATATTATTAAACGTTTAGGTCTAATGGGACTTTTTACTCCACAGTTAATTAAAAATACTTACAACTATCACAATATAAACCTTGAAGGGAAAATCGAATGGGATGACCATTTCAATATTGTAAAAGTAAATTTATAGGGAAATTATGAAAAGCGACAATATAAAAAAAGGACTAGCAAGAACGCCACATAGAGGACTTTTAATGGCAACCGGTGTAAGCAGAAAAAATATGGAAGCACCCTTTATCGGCATTGCAAGTTCATTTTCCGATTTAGTTCCCGGGCATATTACAATGCGGGATTTGGAAAGACAGATAGAGAAAGGGATACACACCGCAGGCGGTCAGGCATTTGTATTTGGGGTTCCGGCAATTTGTGACGGAATTGCAATGGGGCATAGCGGAATGAGATATTCACTTCCTTCAAGAGATTTGATAGCTGATTGCGTTGAATGCGTTGCACAAGCTCATCAGCTGGATGGCCTTGTTTTACTTTCAAACTGCGATAAAATAACCCCTGGGATGCTTATTTCGGCATTAAGAATTAACGTTCCGACAATAATTGTAACCGCAGGGCCTATGCTGGATGGTGTTTGCAGAGGCGAAAATAAATTAACTATGGTTACAGGATCTTTTGAAGCTGTCGGAAGATTCAGAAAAGGCGAAATTACAAAAGAACATCTTCTTGAAATGGAAGAAAATTCATGTCCATCTGCAGGTGCTTGTCAGGGAATGTACACAGCAAATACGATGGCGTGTCTTACAGAAGTTCTTGGAATGAGTCTGCCATATTGTTCGTCATCTTCAGTGGTATCAGCTGAAAAACGCCGTATAGCATTTGAAAGCGGCATGCAAATCGTAGAGCTTATAAAAAATGACATCAAACCATCTGATATTATTACAAAAGAGTCAATGACAAATGCGATAATAACTGATTTAGCTCTCGGAGGCTCCACAAATACTTTTCTTCACCTTCTTGCAATTGCTAATGCAGGAGGAATTGATATTACTA
Source organism: Candidatus Gastranaerophilales bacterium (assembly GCA_944323365.1). Taxonomy (GTDB): domain Bacteria; phylum Cyanobacteriota; class Vampirovibrionia; order Gastranaerophilales; family Gastranaerophilaceae; genus SIG32. The sequence goes on along the minus strand of CALUSG010000082.1, from coordinate 5,392 downwards.
TAGATGATTTTGACAGATTAAGCCGTGAAATTCACCAAATTGTAAAAATCAATCCGTCATCAACACTTACAATGACAGATTTTCACTATGCAGGAGGAATTCCTGCGGTTATGCAATCGTTAAAAGAATTTTTAAATAAAAACACCAAAAACGTTAGTTGTTTAAGCATTAAAGATATAATTCAAAACGCTAAAGCAGATACTAATATTATTCCGCCGTATGACAAAGCAAGTTACACGCAATCCGGCTTGGGCGTGTTATATGGAAATCTTGCAAAAGACGGATGTGTAACAAAAATTTCAGGTATAGCGCCCGAATGTTACGAATTTGAAGGTGTAGCAAAAACTTTTGACAGTGAAGAAGCCGCCATGAAAGCACTTGAAGACGACAAAATTAAAGCAGGAGATGTCATAATAATCCGTTATGAAGGGCCTGTTGGCGGACTCGGCATGCGTGAAATGCTTGCTCCTACATCACTTCTTGTCGGTAAAGGTCTTGGAAAAACCTGTGCATTGATTACAGACGGAAGATTTTCAGGTGCTACACGAGGTATTTGCATTGGACATGTTTGTCCTGAAGCCGCAAAAGGAGGAGTTATTGCTCTTATTCAGGACGGTGACAAAATTAAAATCGATATTCCTAATCGTACAATTGAGCTTTTGGTTGATGAAAAAACACTTGATCAACGCAGAAAAAATCTTACACCATTTGAGCTCAAATTCAAGTCAGGCTACCTTGCAAAATACGCTAAAAGCGTCGGAGATGCCTCACACGGAGCACTGGTATAAAATAATCAATTTAAAGTAATCAGTTTTCAGACGACGCTCTCACCTCCGGCTCCGCTATAGTCTTCAAACTAATTACCGACTTTTACAAAAATATATAAGGTCATATGAAAAAACTATCAGATTTTTCAAACGATATAAACAAATGTTCAAAATGCGGCAAATGCCAGGAAGTTTGTCCTGTTTATAAATTGACAGGCAATGATTGTGCAGTATCACGTGGAAAATTTATTATGCTGCAAGGAGTTCTTAAAGGCGATTTACAGCTAAATAAGACAATCTTAAAGTATCTTGATCTCTGTCTAAAATGTGGGAAATGCAAAGATTTTTGTCCTTCTGATATTAATGTATGCGAAATTTTTAACACTGCAAAACACGAATATGTAAAAGACAAAATTTACGGTAAATTTACACGGTTTTTGCAGTCACGTTCATTTTTTAATAAAATTATGGCACTTGGAAAATGTTTCAAAAGGGTTAATTACAAATCTGAAGGTACCGCTAAATTACTTTATTTCAAAGGCTGTGCCAATACAATTTATCCAAAATCCGAAAATGCAATGAAAAAAGTTCTCTCACATTATGACGTTGAATTGATAGAAAAAGATTTTGAATGCTGCGGGGTGCCTTTTTTATCAAGCGGTAATCTCGAACGCTACGAAGAAGTAAAAAAACATAATATTGAACTTTTAAGTGGCGACTATAATTACGTCATAACTGATTGTGCAAGCTGTGAAAGTGCATTGAAAGATTACATTCCTCCCTCTCAAGGGACAAATGAGCCAAGTATAATTAACATCTGCCATTTTTTAGCAATTCAGAATAAAAAATTTGTATTTAAAAAACCTTTAAAAGTAACTTTTCATAAACCCTGCCACTTAAAATCCGATGCATTTTTAAAGCCTTTATTAGCAAAATGCACAAATATAGACTACATAGAGGCTAAAGATTACGACGAGTGCTGCGGATTTGCAGGAGAATTTGCACTTCATAACCCTAAATTATCGCTAAAAATGACAAAACAAAAAGCCAAAAATCTTGCAGAAACAGGAGCAGATATAATATTAACATCTTGTCCTGCTTGCATAATTGGTATCCATCAGGGATTTTTGGGCAAAAAACACCCAAAAATCATGAATATCGTTGAATTTTTGGCAATGGCGGATGAAATTACCGATGATAAATAGTATTCAAATCAATCTAGAAAGCCTGTTTTAAACTATGTTTTAAGTCATTTTAATTAGTAAAACAGGCCAACCAGTTAAACTTTTACGAACCTAATTCAAGTGCTTTTTTTGCGGTTTCATCAATTACGTCATAGAATAACTTGTCTGAATTTTCTTCGTTCATCACTGTTATGCCGACGAATGTGCAACCGCCTTTGGTTGCAACATTATCAATAAGGTTTTGAACAGATAATTCGCCTTTATTAAATACCATTTTTGCAGAACCAAATGCTGTTTGGGTTGCTAACAACAAGGATTTTTCATAATCCAGTCCTAATTTTTCGCCGGCACGTGCCATATCTTCTATTACTTTGTAGAAAAATGCAGGTCCTGAACCTGAAATTGCGGTTACTATATCCATTTGGCTTTCTTCAACCTCAATACATTTACCTATATTAGAAAGCAATTTCATAACAAAAGCTGCGTCTTCATCATTTGCAAAAGTACCCTTACAAATCCCACTCATTCCTTCTAATACAAGTGCAGGCGTGTTAGGCATTACACGGATTACACGAGCCTGACCTAGAATTTTTTCTATTTTTGATGTACTTATACCTGCGGCTATAGATACAATTAATTTTTCAGGAGTAATTTCATCCTTTATTTCTTCCAATATTTGCAAAACATAATTCGGTTTTACTGCCAAAAATATTACATCACTGTCCATTACCAGCATTCTGTTATCAGTTAAAACAGGTATATTTAGTCTTGACTGAGCCAGCTCTGCTATCTCACAATTAATTTCTGCCCCTTTTATTTCATATTTTTCAGTACAGCATGAGGACATTATCCCTTTTATAATGGCACTTGCCATCTTTCCACAGCCTATAAAACCTATTTTTTTGTTCATATTATTTAACCTCTCTTCTTTTTATATTGACTAATAGTTTTTTTTTATTTAACATTAAAATCATACGACAAATATAAATAAAAAGGAATTAGAAAATGAGACGTACACTAGAAGGAACGAAAGTAAAAAGACAGCACGTAAGTGGTTTCAGAGCTAGAATGTCTACACCCGGCGGACGTGAAGTTTTGAACAGACGACGTGCAAAAGGCCGTCACAAATTAGCTATTACAGCTAAAGAACGTGCTTAAAGCTTTTGGATATTGCTATCAGCAAAATGAAAGGCGGATTAAATGTTACCCAAAGAATATAGATTAAAAAACAGATCCGCATTTAAAGCAACATATAAAGTTAAAAACTCCTCCCATAAGGGTGGAGTAACTTTGTTTGCAGGTAAACTAAAAACTGATAATTCTGTTATTACAAAAGTAGGTTTTGTCGTAAGCAAGAAAGTTCACAAACGTGCAGTTAAACGGAATAGATTAAAACGGTTAATGCGTGAAAGTTATCGACTTATGCTAAAAAATGGTGAGCTTTATGATTCACAAAAATATTTATCACTTATTTTTATTGGCACAGAAAATGCTTTAGATAAAAATTTTAAAGAAATTGATGAAACCATGAGAAAACTTATAGAAGGGCTTAAATAATGCTTGAGGGAATTTATGCCGATAAAGTATTATCATATCCCAAAATTCGGGAATATCCGATACACCCACAGCCGACTTCAGGTATCACAATGGGGTCACAGGCGATTTACAGATACTCACTCAAGGATTCTGATTATCCAATTTTGACAATTATCGATAAAATTTCTGATACAGAAGGCAACACTATCCCTGCAGGACATTATGAATTAGCATTATCTGATGAACAAAATTTTTTGATACTTATGCAAACTAAAAACCCTGTCGCAATTATTCCGACTTTTAAAATTGAATATGATAAAAATGCAGATAAACTTGATAAAAAGACTAAAAAAATAAATAAGAAAAAAGAAAAAAAACGAGAAGAAACTAACCGAAAACGAGCAGAAGTCGGTATGCCTGCGGATGAAGAAAAAATCCACATGGAAGCATCTATTGAATATATAAAAAACGGAAATTACTTTCTTATAAAATATGAACGTGGCTCTATTCGTGCTTGGGGTGCTATAAAAAGTTTATAAGGAGAAATTATGCAACAAACAATACAAAAACCAAAACGACAAATTTTAAATTATATAAATATCTTTAGAGGACTTGCCATTTTATTAATTGTTGTAGGGCATACAATGCAAATTGGCAATCCTAATACATGGATCAATAACATTTCTTTTGAAATTTTTACAGGTGGTACTGCATTATTCATATTTATATCAGGATTTTTATTTCAGCATTTATCTGACAAATATGAATACAAAACTTACCTTAAGAAAAAGTGGACAAATGTTATTTTGCCATATATGATTACAGCTATTCCCGGAATAATACTTTGTTTTACGCTGCCGGTTGTATATGGAAACCCTTTTGACGGACTTAATCCGATCGCTCAAATTGGTATATTTTTGACTACAGGACGTGTACAAAATGTACCTACTTGGTATATTCCAATGATTTGTATATTCTTTTTATTAGCAGACATATTTCTTATTTTAGAACGTAAAAAAATTCTTTATAAATTATTACCTTTTTTGTTTTTAGTAACTTTATTTATTCCACGGATGTCGCTTGAACTTGAAAATCTAGTAGGATTAAGTTATATGGAAAAATATGCAGAATATATAAAATATGTTTTAAATGGCTTTGTACATTTTGCCTCAATATATATTTTAGGTATGTATTTTTCTGCGAACAAAGATAAAATAAATCTATGTTACAAATACCGTTGGTTGTCAATTTGTATAATGATTATTATTTCTGCAGCTGACGTATATTTCTTACATAAATTTAATATCATGAATAACACTATTTCAAAAATATTTTTAACTCTTATTGTTTTGGGATATTTGTATCATTATGATGAACAAATAAAAAAATGCGGTTGGTTTAATAATAGTATGGATATAATTGCAAAATACAGTTTTTCTATATTCTTTATACATTGGTATGTATTTTTTGCTTTTAATGAAATATTCAAAACATCTAAAGTATTACCTGTAAATTCAACTGAGGAACTTTTTATATCATTATTAATTGCAATTTTACGATTTATAACCGTAACAGGTGCAAGCATGCTAATTCTTGTAATAATCAAAAAACTGCTTGATAAATTAAATATTAAAAACACACGTGCATTTATAGGTGTATAACTCTTTATATAATAAACAAATATTTGATAAAAATCATGGGGCTTGATTTTTGTTTTTTAGCGTTTAATAATGGGGTGGGGGTAAATGATAACAGTAGTTGTCAGGTGCCCAAAATAGAATATCGCGGGATGGAGCAGTCTGGTAGCTCGTCGGGCTCATAAGACTCATTTAAAATTAGTTTCCTTGCTTGATATAATCAGTGTTATTGGTATTTATAAAATACTTAATTTTTGATATAAATTGT
>CALUSG010000081.1 GCA_944323365.1 Candidatus Gastranaerophilales bacterium | reverse complement strand
TTGAAATATTTTGCACAAATTCTTGAATATATCCATACTATTACTAATAATTTTCAATAATTATTAATGTATGTTTTTTTGTTGCCCGATTTGTTTTAATATGTTAAACTTGTTAGAGTATTAGTGTGTGTTTAATAACTTGAATTAAATACATTAAATAACTGATACATAAATATTTGATTTAAATTATAATCCTAATAAAGGGTGAGAATGTGAAAATAGAAGAAGAGAAGAAGATTTTTAACAATATTAATAAAACACTTGATAAGCAGTTTAGTCCAAGAGGTAAACAAATATTTTTTGTGCTTATTGGTTTAGCAATTGCGGCATTAATATTTGTTGTTATTACTTTTATGCTGCCTAAAAAACAATCCCAAAATTTGGAAGTTTCAAATCTTCCTGAAATAGAGAATGTGGATGTGCAGGCGGCTGAAGAGCCTAACAATACTGTAGAAACAGATATAATAGATATTGAGAAAACGGCAGATAAAATGGTTTCTTTGACAGTAGAAGATTACGGACGGGCAAATCCGTTTTTACCTGAACATGAGGTTGTTGTAAAAATTGTAAGTAACCCATACGGCAATAATCTTATAGCACCTCCTGAAAGTATTGTTTCAGGCAGTGAAGCTTCAAAAGTTATGGAAACTAAAATTTCCGGAATTATGTATGATGCAAGCAGCCCTTCAGCAATTTTAAATATTGAAGGTGAAGATTATTTAGTCAGAGCCGGAGATTATATTAATAATTATAAGGTTTTGGCAATATCTAAAGACTTAGTTACTGTACAACTCGGTTCAAATGTGTATAAAGCAAAAGTTGGAGAAGTAATACAGGAAGGCGAAATTAATTACAATAATGTTTATAATTTAGAACAAAAATTTGGCGGAGCAAAAAATAGCAGGAGCAGTTATGAAAAATAAATTGTCACAAAAAATTCTTTCGGTTTTAATGTTAACTTTATTTGCATTTTCAAATACGGTTATTTCAGTTTCGGCAGTTGCTGAAAAACCATCATTAAGAGATAACAGCAAAAGCGGCGATAGTATAAAATTAAAAGCCGATATCTCAATTACAGAAAAAAATGACCCGGTAAGTTTGAGTCTTAGAGAGTCAGACGTTAAGCAGGTTTTAAGAATGTTTGCAGATAGAGCCGGCATGAATATTATATTTGATCAAAGTGTTTCAGGTACAGTAACACTTGATTTAGTTGATGTGCCATTGAACTCTGCTTTTGATATGGTTATGAGTATTGCAGGTTTAGCATATGTTGTAGATGATAATACTCTTATTGTATCTAAAATAGGTACTGAAGTTACAGCTGCAAAACAAGAAATTACATTAATTCCGGTTAAATATTTAGATGCCTCTATTTTAGCTGAATTTTTAAACAAAAATATTTTTACAATGAAAAAGCCTGGTTTATCAAATTCTGAAATCGTTACGATAAACCCGATGACAAACGAATTATTGGTATTTGGAACAAAAAATGATGTAGCGATAGCAAAGAAAATTGTTGAAAAATTTGATAAAAAACCATTATCAGCCTCAATTAGAATAAATCATACGACTCCTGAGCAGATGGCTGATTTAATATGTAATATGTTAATTCCTGCAACTTCATCATCCGGCGGCGGTGGTGGCGGTTCAACCGGCGGTGCAGCCTCTATTAAAGGCTTTATGACTGGCGGAGCCAGCTCAGGCGGCGGCTCCAGCGAAGTCGAACTTGGCGGCGGAGAAGTTGCTTGTCAAGTTAATGCGTCTTCTTCAGGTGCTTTGACTGCTATGCCTTTACAAACTCTTGTAATTTCCTATTTTACTCAGTTGGGTACTATAGGGGTAATCGGCGGGTCTGAAGAACAGCATGAAATGATTCAGGAATTTATTGCTGAAAACGATAAAAAACAGCCTCAGGCTTATCTTGAAGTGTCTATTATTGAATTAAATGAAGATGGTAGTAAAACTCTTACAAATACCTGGCAGTATTTAAGTAAACACTTTAGTTTTAACGCTTCAGCAGGCCAGTCAGGAACTAGCCCATACTATCCGATATTCTTTAGCGGAAGCCAGTATCCTCACGTGGATTCACCTGAAAATGTCGATTCTCCTGATTATTATGTTCATAGATACAATGGCCCTCAAGCGTTGACTTATTCTATAAACTATATTTTGAGAAATGGTAAAGGTCGTGTTGTAGCAAATCCTCGTATTTTGATTACTAACGGTCAGGAATCTGTAATTGATTTAACTTCAGATTATGTTAAAACAGTTACATCACAGGTTGTATCTGATTCTTTAACTCAGGCTACTCAAAGAGATTATGAAATTGGTGATGACAATGGTATAAAAATCAGTATTACACCATTCATAAGTCCTGATGGCTATGTAACATTAAATATCACTCCTGAATACGCGACTATTGCAAGTCAGATAACAACTCCTAACGAAACTGATCCGACAGTTGAGGATATTCAGGCAACGCTTTTACAAAGACGAAACCTTGAATTGAAAAATGTTCGTATAAAAGATGGCGAAACTCTTGTTATAGGCGGGATGATAAGAGAAGAAGATACTAAAACCGTACAAAAAATCCCTATTCTAGGCGATATTCCAGGCCTTGGAATGTTCTTCAGGTCAACTACTACAACAAAGGGTAAAGAAGAAATGATTATTATGATTTCTCCAAAAATACTTGTTGATTCTGAGGACGCTATAAATAATGAAAATACATTATAGAAATGAATGAATTACTAAACAGATTAAAAAACAGTGTTAACAAAGAAATCCTAAATCATATAGACGGTACACTAATGGAACAAAATAAATTTGTTCCTATTAGTGTCAAGGACAAGTTCTTGTTTGTAGCTGTCAATTCTGTATCAGATAAAGCCTCAATCAACATAATTTTAAAGAAATATTTTCCATATCAAATAAAATTCATTCAAGTTCCCGATGCGGATTTAGACGAGTTAATTTCAAGTTTGGTAAGCTCATCCAGCTCTTTAGCCGAAGAAACCCACGAAGAAAAGCAGCTTAAACTCGGTGAGCTGCTTATTCAAAAAGGCTACATTACGGATGTTCAATTACTTCAGGCTTTAGCCGAAAGTAAACATCAGAAAATGCCTATTGGTTCAACTTTGTTTAAATTGGGCTTTATTTCGTTAGACCAATTAAAGTCAATACTTCATTTGCAAACAGGTTTTGATGTAGTTAGTAATGAGCAGCTTGCAAAACAGGACAAGTTCGTTAATATTTTGCCTGAAGACTTTATCAAGACCAATAAAGTAATTCCGGTATCTTCTGATGGTAAAACTCTTACATTAGGTGTAGTAAAACCATTAAAGCCCGATGTAGTAAAAGAAATTATTTATTTAACCGGACAGAATCCAAAGCAATTATTGATGACTCACTACGAGTTTGAAAATTCTTTGGAAATGTTTTTCAGTGCACAGAAAAAAGAAACTCAGAAAATCATTCAGCAAATAGAAGATGAAGCTTCTGAAATAGAGGTAGAAGAGAGTTTATGGGAGCAGGTTGATGCTGAATTGCAAGATTCAACAGGATCTGTTGCAAAATTTGTAAACCAAATTATTACAAATGCTATTGATAATAAAGTTTCAGATATCCATATAGAGCCTCGTTTAAGCGGTTATATTGTGAGATATAGAAAAGACGGTATGCTTCAAAAAGTTTTGGATATCCCATCAAAAGTAGAATCATCTGTTATTGCACGTTTTAAGGTTATGTCAAGAATGAATATTGCTGAACACAGACGACCTCAAGACGGTACGTTTTCGATTAAATATAAAAAACAATCTTATGACTTTCGTATTAATACTTTATCAGTATCGGGTAAAGAGAAAATGGTTATCCGTGTATTGGCACCGGCTGTAAGTTTAAAAGCAGAAGATAGAAAAATAATGCTGGTTGGAGCCTCAGAAAGTGATTTAGCTAAAATTAGAGATATGGTAAGTTGTCCAAACGGTATTATTTTGACTTCAGGGCCTACCGGATCAGGTAAAACAACAACACTTTACTCAGTATTGAAAAGCTTGAATGATGAACATGTTAATATTACGACAATTGAAGACCCTATAGAAATTAAATTAGAAGGGATTAACCAATCTCAGGTTAACCCGAAAGCGGGTATTACTTTTGCATCCTGTATGCGTGCTATATTAAGACAAGACCCGGATATTATATTAGTCGGTGAAATTCGTGACTATGAAACTTTGGAGATAGCAATTTCGGCCGCATTAACAGGTCACCTTGTATTAAGTACAGTTCACACGAATTCGGCTGCCGCTACAGTTACACGTTTAATTGAAATGGGGGCTAAAGATTATTTGGTATCTTCAACACTTTCAGGTGTTATAGCACAACGTCTTGTTAGAAGTTTGTGTCCGGATTGTAAAGAGCAGTATTTCCCGACTCATGATGAGGCAAGACAGGTTGTGGCGGGTGAAGAAGCTATACAAAAGTTGATGAAAACACCTATTTATAGGGCTCGTGGCTGTAATAAATGTGATTTTACCGGTTATAAGGGCCGTTTAGGTGTTTATGAAATTATGCAGATTACAAAAGAAATTAAAAAACTTATTGCAAAAGGAGCTCATGATTTAGAAATCGAAGAATCAGCGGTTGCAAATGGAATGACAACGCTTAATAAATCCTGTTTGCAACATATTATAAATGGTGAAACAACCATAGAAGAATTTGTTAGAGTGTTAGGTATTGTAAATGAATAAGCAGGTACGAAATGGCAATATATAATTATACAGCATTAAAAAACAATAAAGAAATTGTAAAGGGTAAAATAGATGCAGCAAACCCTCGTGAAGCCCGTGATAATATCCGTAAACTGGGATTTATACCGACTAAAGTCGAGGAAGAACAAGCAAAAGGAGCTGTTGACCCTAAAGAGCTTGGTAAAAAGACTAAAAAGGGTAAAATGCATAAACTTGGTTTGCAAGATAGAATTGATTTTACGTCAACCTTGCAAATTTTGGCACAATCAGGAATTCCTATTATTGAGTCATTATTGTTTATTGAAAATGATGCTGCAAAATTAAAAATTAGACAGGTAGCACAGGAGTTGCGTCGTCAAATTATGAACGGAGGAACTTTTGCAGATACAATTGCTAAATACCCTGATCAATTCGGGCAAATTTATATAGGGTTATGTAAAGCCGGTGAAGATTCCGGTGAATTGGAAAAAACTTTGGAAAGGCTTTTAGAGCTTTTAAATAAAGAAGCTGCGATTAAAGGTAAGGTTATAGGAACATTGATGTATCCGATGTTCGTTATTGTTTTGGCGATTTTAATTGTATTAGTTATGTTAATGTTTGTATTCCCTGTATTTAAAGACATGTTCGACACTATGGGTAAACAGCTTCCGTGGATTACGCAAACTTTAATGGACATAGGTATATTTTTGAAAACGTATTGGTATTTTGTTCCTGTAATTTTGGGATCAATGTTTGGTACGGTCACATTTTTATTTAGATGGCAGCCATCCAAAAGAAAAATTGATGAATATTCACTTAAAATTCCTGTACTTACAGATTTAATACAATTTTCTAATTTCTCAAACTTTATTGCGGTAATGCAGGTTGCTTATGATGCAGGTGTACCTATTATTGAATGTTTGTATTTGTCAAATTTAACTTTGACAAATTACACTTTAAAAACACGAATTGAAAGTGCAACAACTAAAGTTCAGCAGGGACAGCATTTGTCATCAGCGTTGAGGTCAACAAGGGTTATGCCTAAAATGATATTATTTATGATTGCAACCGGTGAACAATCAGGACGTTTGGGTGATATGCTTACGCAGGCAACTAACTATATTGATAAGCAGCTGGATAAAATTATCGACGTTATGACTAAAATGATTGAGCCGATAATGCTTATTGTAATAGGTAGTATTGTACTTGTTCTGGCATTAGCTTTGTACCTTCCGTTATTCGGGTCTTATATGTCTATGTAGGAGAGTTAAATGAAAACAATAGTTATTACAGGAGCTACTTCAGGAATAGGCAGGGCATTGGCGGAATACTTTTTAAAAGCCGGTTGCAAAGTTTTAGCGGGGTATCGTGATGAATCTTTTGCTAAAGAGTTGCAAAATCTTGGAGCTGTTCCTTTTTATATTGAAATGAAAGATCCGAATTCCATACGCCGTGCTGCAACTTATATAAAATCTTGTGTTAACAAAATTGATACTCTTATCAATGCAGCAGGTTGTGTGGTTGCGGGTCCTGTTGAATTTTTGGACGTTAATAAAATTAAAGAACAATTTGAAGTTAATACATTTTCTCATTTGGAATTGACTCAAGAGCTTTTGGATTTGCTTGAAAATGGTAAAGTCATTAATATAAGTTCAATAGCAAGCTTTGGTTATTTTCCGTTTATAGCTCCTTATTGTGCTTCAAAACGGGCTTTGGATATTTTATTTTCATCAATGTTTAATGAAACAAAACGCAATATCAAAGTTATTTCAGTAAAACCGGGTGTTATTGCAACACCTTTGTGGGATAAATCTATTGAAAGTAATAAATTTTCTTTGCAAAATGTTAAATCTTATGATAAAGAAATAAGTTTTCTTATAAAAAATGCGAGAAAAAATGCAACGCACGGATTACCTGTTTCAGAAGTAGTTAAATGTATTGCAAAAATAGATAAACTGAAAAACCCTAAAACTTCATACACTATTGGTGTTGATGCTAAATTTGCGGAATTTGTGTCATTTTTCCCTCAAAATTGGATTAATTCGTTAATCAGATTTATTTACAAGCTAAAACTCTTTACAAATAAGCAATTTTGAGCTATTATTTAAAAGACATCCTAAGGAGAAAGAGATGAAATATAAACGTATTTTATTAAAGATTAGCGGGGAAGCATTATTAGGAACACAACAGTTTGGAATAGATCAAGAGCCGGTCAAGATGATAGCAGGCGAAATAAAAAAGGCCAGGGAAATGGGGGCTCAAATAGCTGTTGTTGTTGGCGGCGGAAATATATTTAGGGGCATGAAAAACAGTGCTAAGCTTGGTATGGATCAGGCTTCAGGTGATTATGTAGGCATGCTTGCAACAGTTATGAACGCTATAGCACTTCAAAGTGCACTTAACCAAATGGATGTTCCATGCCGTGTGCAAAGTGCCATTGCTATGAATCAAATAGCAGAACCATATATTAGACATCGTGCAATCAGACATCTTGAAAAGGGGCGGGTTGTGATTTTTGCGGCAGGTACCGGCAATCCTTTCTTTACAACTGACACTGCAGCTGCTTTAAGAGCTTCTGAAATTGATGCGGAAGTAATGTTAATGGCTAAAAACGGTGTGGATGGTGTATATACCGATGACCCTAATATTAATCCAAAAGCTGAAAAACTCCTTAATATTACATACAATGATATAATCAAAAACGGTTTGAAAGTTATGGATACAGCGGCTTGTGCTTTGTGTAAACAAAACAATATTCCGATTGTGGTATTTGATTTTGAGGCAGAAGACGGTATAATAAATATTTTAAATGGCGAAAATATCGGAACACGTATTGAATAATTGAAAGAGGTAAATATGTCAACAGAAGAATTATTTTTAAATGGCGAAGAAAAGATGGAAAAAGCGATAGCACAGCTCCATCGTGAGTTCGGCTCAATTCGTACAGGCCGTGCTAATCCTGGGATTTTAGATAAAGTTTTGGTTGATTATTACGGGGTACCTACTCCATTAAGACAAATGTCTCAAGTTACTGTTCAAGATGGAACAACACTTGTAATTTCACCATATGATAAATCTATTTTGAAAGATATAGAAAAAGCTATTATTAAAGCTGAAATTGGTATTACTCCAAACAGTGACGGTATTTGTATAAGATTAACTTTCCCGCCTTTGACCGAAGAAAGAAGACGTGAAATAGTTAAAGATGTTAAAAAGTTAGGTGAAGATGCAAAAGTAGCCGTTCGTAATATCCGTCGTGATATGACTGATGAATTAAAGAAACTTGAAAAGTCAGAAAACTTGCCGGAAGATACTGTAAAAGATAATCAGGATAAAATTCAAAAATTGACTGATAAATATACAGGCATGATTGATACAAATGTTTCAGCAAAAGAAAAAGAGGTTATGACAGTATAATGACCGAGATTAAAGGATTAAATAAAAATGCGACAAGGATGCTTACGGGGCTTATAATGGGTACGGCAGCTATGGGCTGTATCATTGAAGGAAAACTTGCATTGCTTGCTATGCTTTTATTTATTCTTTATTTTGCATCTAGAGAATATGTAAAAATATTAAATCATAAAGGATTTTATCCAAGTTTAAAAATGATTTATATTGCAGAAGCACTGTTTGCGGTGATTGCTTATGTGCAACGTTTTGACTTAGTTGCGTTTGCTTTAACTGTATGTGCAATAGGTGCATTTATGTGGGTATTATTTCGAGGACGACAGCCGTATATAGCTAATGTGGCAACAACCTTGCTTGGTATGGTATATTGCGGCTGGTTTCCTCTGCACTTGTTATTTTTGAGAAACCTTGAAAGCCCTCGTTTTAATGACGGTTTAGGGTTTGTTGTTTTAATGTTTATAGCAGTTTTATTAACCGATACCGGATGTTATTATGCGGGACGTCATTTAGGGAAACATAAGCTTGCTCCGGTTATTAGTCCTAATAAGACTATAGAGGGAGCGATAGGCGGAGCTGTATGTGCTATTTTAGGTTCTATGGTAATTGGCTGGTATATAGGACTTGAATGGTATTTATCATTGATGGCAGGAATTTTATGTACGATGTTTGCTCAAATTGGTGATTTAAGCGAATCTTTGATTAAACGTGATGCGGGTGTAAAGGATTCAGGCGACAGTTTACCGGGGCATGGCGGATTTTTAGACAGATGCGACAGCTATATTTTTACTATACCTGTAATGTATTATTTCTGTAAGTATTTTATCTTTTCACATGATTTAATTAATAATTTTGGAATGTTTTTAAAAGGTTTATTTTAGATGGAAAATGTATCTGAAATTTTTGGTATAGAGATAAAAAATGCCGAGCTTTTTAAACAAGCGTTGACACATCCGTCTTATACAAAGGAAAGAAATTTAGATTATAGTTATGAACGATTGGAATTTTTGGGCGATGCGGTTTTGAAACTTGCAGTTTCGGATATTCTTTATAATAAATATCCAAATTATGCAGAAGGAAATATGTCCAAAATACGTTCAATTGTTGTGTCGGATGCTACTTTATTTGAAATAGCACAAAATTTGGGATTGTCGGATTTGATAATAATGGCAAGACATGAAGAAAAAAATGGCTGCCGCAAATTGGAATCAGTTTCAGCTTGTGCTTTTGAGGCGGTTTTAGGTGCATATTATTTGGATGGTAAGTTTAATGAGTTAAAAGAGTTTATTAACCGGATTTTTGAACCTTATATAGAAGATATCGACAAGAATTTCGGGAAATTTAATGCAAAAGCTATTTTACAGGAGTATACACAATCTAAAAGCAAAACAGTTCCCGAATACCGTATAGTTAAGGAAACAGGCCCGGCTCATGATAAAATATTTGAGGCGGAAGTTTGGTATAATAATGAATTTCTTGCGTGCGGAACAGGTAAATCAAAAAAAGAAGCTGAACAGAAATGTGCTTGTGAGGCATGTAAAAAATTGGGGATAATGCTATGTCAGGAATAATTATTTCACCGTCAATTTTGTTTTTTTATTTTGCTAATTTGGAAAAAGAAATAAGGCTGGTAGAAAATGCAGGTGCAGACTGGCTTCATGTGGATGTTATGGATGGACATTTTGTTCCTAATATTACAATTGGAGTGCCTGTTGTTAAATCAATAAAGAAAATTGCTTCTATTCCATTAGATGTTCATCTTATGATTGAAAACCCTGAAAAATATATAAAACCCTTTGCTGATGCAGGTGCAGATATTTTGACTTTTCATTTTGAAGCAGTGGATGATGTTATAAAAGTTATAAAATTAATTAAATCTTTTGGTGTTAAAGCAGGCATGTCCATAAAACCTAAAACAAATCCTGAAGAAATTTTAGAATATCTTGAATATTTGGATTTAATTTTGGTAATGACAGTAGAGCCGGGTTTTGGAGGTCAAAGCTTTATGCCTGATTGTGCTGATAAATTAACTTTAATAAAAAAATATGCTGCTGATAGCTTAATTATTCAGGTTGATGGCGGAATAAATGCTGAAACAGCACGAATTTGCACTGGTTTAGGTGCAAATTCGCTTGTTGCAGGTAATTATATTTATAATTCTAACGATGTTGGAAAAGCTATTCAAAGTTTAAGAGGGTAAACCTTTTCTGATTTTTCTCTTTAAAATTTCATTCGGATCTGTTGTTAAAGCTTCATCAGCTAAAGTTATATCTTCAGGTCTTTCGGTATTTTGTTCGGGTGTTTGTTCTGTGTTTTGGAACACCTGATTTTGATTGTCTTCATTCTCTTGTCCAAAATTGTTTTCGGTTTCATCTGCCGGTTGAACATCTGTCTTGAGAATATCTTTACCTAATGTTTCTTCCAGTGCTGCTATATCTGTTTCTCCATTAGTCATCTCATAAGTTACATCATCATTTACATTCAAGACGGCACTTATTGCAGCCGCCCATTTCTGATATTCATTTGGTACTTGTTGACCCTCTTGTGAATACTTTAAAATTTCTTTTGCTGTCAGCTGCTGCCATTTGATGTTTGCGTTTAATCTTTGAATATCTACCATAATATACTTCTCCTTATATATTTTCTATTACGGTATTTTTTGTTAAAACTTTAATCTTTTTTGTTAAGTTATGTAACACTTTTTATATAAAATGAATATAAAAAGTCAATAATTTTTTAAAGGAATTTTTTATATAAGTACGAGAGATAATTAAAGAGAGAGGTAAAAAATATGGCAACAATGCTGTTATTTTCTAATGCAATTTCTGATACATATAAGACAACATCTGATGCAATAAAGGAAGTAAAATTAAATGAGAAATTGGTTATAAGGAAATCCTTAACCCAATTGATGAAGCAATCATTTTTTCATGGTGCAAACAGATATGGAAGAAATTTTATAGCATAAAATTCGTTGGAAATATAGGATAAAGGAATAAAAAAGAGGCAAATAAGCCTCTTTTTTTAAATGGCAATTTTTAGTCTTGACATGTTTTATGTGAAGTATGGATAATATATCATTTACTTCAAAAATAAGACTGGTACCGTTAGAAGATTTTAGATGTGCGATATCGACGATAGGAGAACGGAATAATGCAAAATATCCATGGACAATAAAGCAAAGTGTACTAGCGAATAATGCTTATACGACGGGAGTAATTGATTGCACTGTATGTGGTTTAACTGATGGAAGCCAGGTATTATTAAATCATATTTGTCCGGATACACCGGGGAATTTGAATTTTTCCAGGATAGCAGATTTTATAAAGAAGAAGATGCCATTAGATAATCCTAATTTGCAGGGATTTTTATTAGGTGCAAAGATTAATAGTAACAAGAGTATTCATAGTGAATGGTTATTTGACAAATTCGCAGAGTTTTTAGAGAAACATAGAATACCTTTTAGTCAGCTAAAGGGTGGTCCGTTTGAAAATCATGTGGCATATTTTTCAAGTAAAGACGAATGGCTGGTGGGCAATGCGATGATTAACCCTCAATTGCAAGAAAATTTAAATTTCCCGGAATATGTCGCCAAAAAATTATTTGATAAAGTCGATGTGTGTGAAATGGATAAAATTTCCTGGTAAGAAATTTTTGATGATATGTTAAGAATCATTAATTTTAATATTATTAAATTCGCAATTTTTTCGAGGAATAATTTTTATATAAATATGGTTAGTAAAATTTTAGGGAAAGGAACGGTTTAAAAATGTTAAATTCGGTAGGTTATGATAAATACTACTTAAATATGCCACAAATGCCCGTTGCGGGGGGTAAGCTCTAATGGCTATTCTCAATTTTGGAAATCTCCACAAAAATCCAATTTAACAAAAACACAGGATGCTGATTCTTTTAATCAAAAACAAGGGCTATCAAAGGCCCAAAAGAGAACAATAACAATAGGCTCTATTCTTACTGGAGTAGTGGCATTTGGTCTTTTTGCGTATAAGCGTAACTTAAAAGTTCTGAAAAAATTATATGATGAAAATATTGTTCTGCAAAATCTTCCTGAAAAAATTGATTTTAAGGAAGCGAAAACAGTTGAAGAAGCTGTTAAGTTTACTAAAGATGTCTTAAAAGTCAAGGATGTAGATGAAGGCTTTACACTGGATGCTTTGAATTTTGTGAACAAGGGTTTAACTGAAGTTTCAAATGCCAATAAAGGTAAGGTCTTTATGCCGAGAAAGATTTGGTTTGATGAGATGGCGGCAAAAGAGGAAAACTGTATTGCTTATATTAATCAAGATATCAAATCTCCTTATTTTGGACATTTGTCAATTAATAAAAAATACTTTAATGATGAATTCATGTCAAAGAAATTGAATAAACTACTAGTTAGGTTTGATTACCATAAAGGTAAATTAAATATCAATACTCCTAAAACACTAGATATTGGATTGGATTATGAGCCTAAAGTATATGATTTATTAGACAAATACCATGAATCTGCAGATTCTTTAAATATTTTAGAAAAACGGGAGCTCTATTTTAATCTTTTAAATGGGTATAAGTTTCTCGAATCTAAATTTTACTTATCTCCATTAAGTCTATTAAGCAGCAATCTAGAAACGTTTAATAATATAGGTATAAAAGTTGATGTAGATGCTTTTAAGAAATTATCAACAGAAGAACAATCGAAAAAATTAAAAGACTTATTTTTACAATTGCAAGAAAAAACGGGAATA
>CALUSG010000080.1 GCA_944323365.1 Candidatus Gastranaerophilales bacterium | reverse complement strand
AGGAAACTTAAAATTTTTTTGCTTTTGTATCAAAATATAAATTACCTATATACAAAACTTATATGTCATGATAAAATGTTGACAGATGTAGTAGGATAATATTTTTGGAAATATATGCGATAAAAGTCACTAAAAATTCAAATTAGTTTCAGCTCGATAGGCTATATGTATCGGGCATTGCATATATTATAAAAAAATAGAAAAGGATAAGGTACTTATGGACTTTTTATTGGTTGCTGCGATTATTTTAGTAATAATCTTAATCGCTGTGCTGATTATTCAGCAAAATAAGGTCAAAAGTGTTTTACAGAGTACACAAAAAGACCGTTTAGATTTAGAAGAAAAAGAGAAATTATTGCTTAAAGAAGCAAGGATTAAAGCAATAGAAGAACTTCAAGATGACAGAGAAAGACTTAATGAAGAAGAAAGAGAACGCAGACAAGAATTGAACCGTCAGGAACAAAAACTTGCAAAGCGTGAGGATATGCTTGAAGATAAAATTCAAGAATATACAGAAAAGGATATACAATTACAAAAAAAATTAGATGAATTATTAGAAAAAGAAGATTATCTGGCAGAAATTGTTCAAAAGCAGACAACCGAACTTGAAAGAATAGCAGGCATGTCAGCAGAAGAGGCTAAAAATATGCTTTTAGAACAGTTAAAGCACGATTTAGCACAAGAACAATTACAGTTAATAAGAGAAAATGAAGCTAAAATCAAAGAATCTGCCTTGGAAAAATCAAAGGAAATTCTTTCAACAGCAATGCAGCGTTGTATGATAGAACAAGTTGTGGAAACAACAGTTTCAGTAGTCGCATTGCCAAGTGATGAAATGAAAGGACGTATTATAGGCCGTGAAGGCAGAAATATTAGAGCGTTAGAAACATTGACAGGTGTTGATTTAATAATTGATGATACTCCCGAAGCGGTTGTATTATCAAGTTTTGATCCGGTAAGACGTGAAATCGCTAAACTTGCTCTTGAAAAATTAATTGTTGACGGACGTATTCACCCGGTAAGAATAGAAGAAATGGTAGAAAAAGCAAGAGAAGAAATAGAAAAGAAAATTTGGACAGAAGGTGAAAATGCAGCTTTTGAAATGGGTGTAGTAGGCCTTAATAAAGAGTTAATAAAAACACTAGGACGACTTTATTATAGAACAAGTTACGGACAAAATGTATTAAAACATTCTTTGGAAGTAGGGCATATTGCAGGAATGTTAGCAGCGGAATTAGGTGCTAATGAAGCTGTCGCAAAACGTGCCGGGCTTTTGCATGATATTGGTAAAGCCGTAGATCAAACTCAAGAAGGAACGCATATTCAGCTTGGTGTTGAAATCGCCTCACGTTATGGCGAGAAGCCTGAAATAATACATGCCATAGAAGCACATCACGATGATGTTGTTGCTAATACAATTGAAGCCGTATTGGTTAAAATAGCGGATGCAATTTCAGCAGGACGTCCGGGAGCAAGACGTGACACATTAGAAATATATATTAAACGTCTTCAAAAAATTGAAGAAATTGTAAATAGCTATGAAGGAATAAAACAATCGTTTGCAGTTCAGGCAGGCAGAGAAGTAAGAATCATAGTACAGGCTGATATATTTGATGATTTGGCATCTCAAAAACTTGCAAGAGATGTTGCAAAGCGTATTGAAGATGAGCTTGACTATCCTGGACAAATACGTGTTACAGTTGTCAGAGAATTTAGAGCAACTGAAATTGCAAAATAGAAAAGGTTAAAATGTCAAATAATATATTAAAAATTCTATTTTTCGGTGATTTGGTCGGCAAGCCCGGAAGGTTTGCCGTCAAAGAATTTTTGGCTGAAAACAAATATGATTTTGTAATTGCGAATGTTGAAAATGCATCACACGGTTTTGGATTGACAGAAAAAAATTATAATGAACTTCTAGATTATGGTGTTAATTGTATGACATCCGGAAATCATATTTGGGATAAGAAAGAGATATTTTCATATATTTCAAGGGCAGATAAATTATTGCGGCCAATAAATTATCCTGAAGGTACAAAAGGTGTTGGAAGTAGAATATTTGACGTCGGTGCATATAAAATAGGTGTTATAAATATCCTGGGAAAAGTTTTTATTAATGTTGGAGATTTTCAATTACAAAAAATTATAGACGAAATTAATATTCTAAAATCTCAAACTCCAATAGTCATAGTAGATTTTCATGCAGAAGCAACAGCAGAAAAAATATGTTTTGGAAGATATTGTTCAGAGCTTGGGGTAAGTGCATTTTTTGGAACTCATACTCATGTTCAAACAGCAGATGAACGAATAATAAATAATATGGGTTACATAACAGACGCAGGTTTTTGCGGTGCTTCTGAAAGTGTTATTGGTATGGATTATAAAACATCTATATCCAGATTTATGACATGTATGCCCGGGCGTTATGAAGTAGCTGAAACTAAAGGTATTCAAGTTAATGCAGTAGAAGTTGAAGTAGATGTTTTAACGGGGCATACTGTTAATATTAAAAGAATTTTATTATATAAAAATGAGGGAATAAATGAATGAAGACTGATTTACATATCCATACATATTATTCAGACGGTGTATTTTCCCCGGAAAAGATTGTCGATACAGCTCTTGATGTTGGACTTCAAGCTATTGCTATTACTGATCACGATAATGTACTTGCTTATGATTTGGCTCAAAAATATTTAAAAGAAAAAAAATTGGAAAATAAACTTGAAATTATCCGTGGCATAGAAATAAATACTTTATATAAGAATTATGAAGTTCATATTTTGGGATATTTTATGGATACCAAAAACAGTGATTTTCAAAATATGTTAAAACAGCAGCAGCAGGCAAGAATTAAACAAACAAAAGAAATTATAGCTCTTTTAGCTAAAAAAGAGGGTATAAAAATTAAGTTTGACGATATAAAAAAATTAGTTGCAGAAGGCGGCAGTATTGGTCGTCCTCATATAGCAAAGGCAATAATGAATGCCGGAGGAACCACAAATGTAATGGATGCTTATGCAAAATATATAAATGATAATTCTCCGGTGTATGTTCAAAGAAAAACAGTTTCTCCGCAGGATGCTGTTGAAATTATTTATGATGCAGGCGGTATTCCTGTTATAGCACATCCCCATGATATTGATATAGCTGAAACTTTAATAAAAGATTTAATGAATTATGGTTTAAGAGGGATTGAGGCTTATCATAGAAAACATTCACCCGCATGCGTTGAGTATTTTTCGTCTATGGCCGAAGAATTAGGTTTAATAGTTACCGGTGGGTCTGATTTCCATACACCAAATATAATGAACGGTCAAATTGTGCTCGGTAAAAATTTCGTACCTGATTGGGTGTACGATAAACTTGTACAAGAAAAAAAATTAATAGATATGGCATAACTTATGATAAAGAAAAAATTTTGGAAACTTGAATATTCTATCACTTTTTTTGTAATCCTTGGTATTATAATGCTTGTTATTCCTTTTAAATTTGAAAATTATTTGCAAGCAGCATTAATAACTAATTGGAATGACAGATACAATAAAGTTGCATATATGTTTACAGTAATTAATGCACAAACCGATGATGAGATTTTAAAAAGTTTTGCTGATGCAGATTCTCCGGAACAACGTGAAAAATTGTTATTACAACTTGTAAAACCATATTTAAGGATTTGTTCTACCGAAAAATTCCCTAAACATTATAAGCCTAAGTTTATGAATGGTTCAAGAGTGCATTCAAATGATTACTATTGGTTTAATGATTTATATTTTGCGGATAATGGCATGCAAATCGTTGGAATTAAGGATATTGTAACGCATGAAAATAATTCACCTTGGTTTATGATGATGTTTGATATAAACGGTGTTTTGCCGCCTAATACCTGGGGAAAAGACATTTTCGGAATATATATATTTGATGAAGGCAAGATTAAACCGTTCGGCTACGGAAAAAGTATGAATGATTTAGCAGAAAATTGTTCAGAAAATGGCTCAGGTATTGAATGTTCGTATTTTTACAGAATAGGCGGTGAATTTAATGATTAAAAATATTTGTGTTTTTGCCTCATCCTCAAATTTTTTATCTCCGAAATATTACAAAGATGCTGCCGAACTAGGAAGATTAATAGCGGAAAATGGATATGACATTGTATATGGCGGGAGTAATTTGGGTTTGATGTGGGCTTGTGCGGGAGCAGCAAAAGCTTATGGTGCAAATCTTACAGGTGTGATGCCCGAAAAACTCCAAAGTATGGGTGTATTCACTGATGGTTGTGATGAGTTTTTTGTTACAGAAGGTATGCGTGAGCGTAAAGCTAAAATAGACTGCCTGTCTGATGCGGTTGTGGCTCTTGCTGGCGGTTTCGGAACTCTTGAGGAGCTTTCGGAAATGATTGTTCAAAAACAGCTCGGGTACAATAAAAAACCTATTGTAATTCTTAACACAAATGGATTTTATAACAAATTAAACGACTTTTTTGAAGAAGTTATTGAACAGAAATTTGCAAATAAAAATGTGAGAACTCTTTATTATCTTGCAGATACACCTCAAGACGTAATTGATTACTTAAAAACTTACAAGCCATCTGAGCTTAATGTTGATAAAAACGCTATTTATGCAAGATAGTGGTGAATACTAACCTAAAAGGATAATTTTGTATCATAATCGTCTATGTCGTTATACAACGCAACTATTTTTTTATTAATTATGTCGGTTAGCGGAGTATAAATATTTGAGTCAAAACTCAAAGCTTTTTTCAATATGTCAAATAAAAGCATAACATCCAATGCCTTATCTAATAGTTTTTTTATATCTTCTTTAGACATAGTTCTTCTCCTTATTGCTAATATTCTAGTATTTAATACTAGAATACATCCTTCACATTTATTTGTCAATATGTAATAATATAAAAAATGAGAGATGAAAGATTAAAATATTTAGCAGCCAATATTAAGGCTGAGCGTATCAGAAAAAATATAAAACAGGATGACCTTGCATATTTGGTAAAGGTTAGTCCAAGAACCATCAGTCAAATTGAACAAGTCCGTCAAACCCCTTCGGCATTTATAGTATATGATATAGCTAATGCTTTGAATATTCCGCTGGATGACCTTTATAAGTCTGTTCCGAAAAATAGAGAATAGCTATTTAGTTTTTTTATATTCTTAATTCAGTAGCTTTATTAATCATATACCCGCCAAAAATGCCTGCAATTATAAGTAAAATTATTTTAAACATTTCAATGCTGTTCATTAACTAATTTTAACTTTTATGCTATAATTATCGTACGATAAGGAGAAAGTAATGGAAAATTTGAGAGATAAGTATGAAGTAGTTATTGGTTTGGAAGTTCATGCACAGTTAAAAACTAAATCAAAGATATTTGCACCGGATGGTACCGAGTTCGGTAAAGAACAAAATACTGAAATCAGTCCTATTACGCTTGGTATGCCGGGGGTTTTACCGGTCTTGAATAAAGAAGCCGTTAATATGGGGATTTTAACCGGACTTGCCTTGAATTGTGAAATTCCTGCACGCTGCAAATTCGATAGAAAGCAATACTTCTACCCTGATTTGCCTAAAGGTTATCAGATCTCTCAATACGATGAACCGATTTGCATAAACGGTCACATAGATATAAATGGAAAAAGAATTGGAATTACACGTGCACACCTCGAAGAAGATGCCGGAAAATTAGTTCACGCTGGTGCCGATGGGCTTGCAGGCTCAAGCTATTCGCTTGTCGACCTGAACCGTGCCGGAACTCCGCTTTTGGAAATTGTATCAGAACCTGATATGAGAAGTTCTGATGAAGCAAGAGCTTATATGGAAGAATTAAGAAGTATTGTAAGGTATATCGGCGTATGCGACGGAAACCTTGAAGAAGGCTCTATGAGATGTGACGCTAATATTTCTATTATGCCTAAGGGATCTAAAGAATTCGGCACACGTGCTGAAATTAAAAACGTAAACAGTTTTTCTGCTCTTCAAAGAGCTATTGAATATGAAATCGACAGACAAATTGAAATTGTTGAAGAAGGTGGAAAAGTCGTTCAGGAAACTAGATTATGGGATGATAATTCTCGTGAAACCCGTTCAATGCGAGGAAAAGAAGATGCTCATGACTACAGATATTTCCCTGAACCTGATTTAATGCCGTTAGAAATTTCAAGAGAATGGGTTGAAGAAATAAGAACAAAAATGCCTGAATTACCTTCTGCAAAACGTAAACGTTATATGGATTTAGGCTTGAGTGAATATGATGCAAATGTAATTGTTGAGCAGATGGGACTTGCTTTATTCTTTGATGAAGTTTTAAAATTGGGAGCTACTCCAAAAGTAGCAGTAAACTTTATTATGGGTGAAATTGCAGCTTATTTAAAAGAAGAAAAAATTGAAATTACCGATACTAAATTAACACCTGAAAATTTAGCTGAGTTAATTTCATTGATAGAAAAAGGTACAATTTCAAATAATATCGGAAAGCAAATTATTCTTGATATGATGAAAGATGGCAAAAAAGCTTCTCAAATTGTTGAAGAAAGAGGTTTGAGCCAAATATCTGATGAAGGTGCAATAAAAGAAATTGTTCAAAAAGTTGTAGACGCTAATCCACAGCAGGTTAGTGCTTATAAAGGCGGTAAAGTTCAGCTTTTAGGCTTCTTTGTCGGTCAGGTTATGAAAGAAACTAAAGGAAGAGCTAATCCAAAAACAGTTAATGAATTGTTGAAAGAAATCTTAGGTTAAGCTAGGAAAAATTTTTTCAGGCAGGTGAAAATGTTTTTCAAAAAAAGAAAAAGCAGCATGGAACGTGAGATTTTTGAGCAATCAAAAATTCTTGAGCATTTGATTAATATTTATATCTCTGAAAATGAGGATATAAATATTGATGTGCCGCAAGGTATTGAGCAAATCGTGTTCGTTGCAAGCGGGTCATCTTACCATTGTGCACGATACGGGGCAGATATTTTTGGCAGTATTGCTAATCTCGAAGCACGTGCCATTTATTCCAGTGAGTTTTTACTCAAGGCTGTTATTCCGCATGCTGACAATATGCTTTATATCTTCATAACTCAGTCAGGCGAAACTTCCGATACAAATAAAGCACTAATTAAAGCAAAACAGTTTGGTGTTAGAACTTTATGTATAACTAATAAAGAGGATTCTACTATTTGGAACGCCTCTGATTATAAGCTCTGCTGCCATGCAGGTGTTGAAAGAAGCATTGCCGCAACAAAATCTTTAACATCTCAAATGATGTGTGTAACTCTTTTGGCACTTAGATTTGCTCAGTTGAAAAATTTGGACGTAAATAATTATATTGATGACATATTATCTATTCCTCAATATATTGACAAAACCTATGAGTTAAGACCCAAAATTAAATCACTTGCATGTTTTATATCCAAATATAAAAATGTTGTTATTTGTGCAGACGGAGTATCTTATGCACTGGCTAAAGAAGCTGCTTTAAAGATTAAAGAAACATCTTACTTAAATGTTTCTTCGTCTATTCTTGGTGAATTTATGCACGGTCATGTTGCGGTTTTGAATAATAAAGCAGTACTTATTTATATTTTGGTAGATGATTTGAGCTATATTGCAACAAAAAATTTAAATAAAATTAAAGAAGAATATAATCCGCCGATTTGCATTTTAGGCAATAAGAATGTAAAAATAAAATACTCATATAATATTAATATTGATTGTGAAAGTAAAATAGTCAAGTATTTTTGCGTGGCTGTAATGATCCAGCTTTTAGCACTTGAAGTTGCACTGAAGCTTCACAGAAATGTCGATAAGCCCCATGGGTTGAATAAGGTGGTTAAATAAAGTCGTTAGGATAATAAGACGTTAAGTCGTTAAGTTCATTAAAAAAATAATTACAATAAAATGGACTTAAAGTCTTAATCACTTAACGTCTTAATGACATCTTAAAACTGTTCCAAAAATCTTACATCATCATTGAAGAATAATCGGATGTCATCGATTGCATATTTCAGCATTGCAAGTCTTTCAATGCCCATGCCGAATGCAAAACCTGTATAAACATCAGGATCAATTCCGACTCCTCTTAATACATTCGGATCAACCATTCCTGCCCCTAAGATTTCCAGCCAGCCTGTGCCGGAACATGTTCTGCATCCTTTGCCTTCGCACATAATACATTGAACATCAACCTCTGCAGAAGGTTCCGTGAACGGGAAAAAGCTGCTTCTGAATCTTGTCGGACGGCTTGCACCAAAATATATTCTGATAAATTCGTTTAAAACACCTTTTAAATCCCCGAAAGTTATGTCTTTGTCAACATATAGCCCTTCAATTTGGTGAAAGAAGTTGTTTTTGCGGGCATTTATATTTTCGTTTCGGTAAACTCTGCCGGGTGAAATAACTCTTATCGACGGATTTTTACCTTCCATAGCATGAATTTGTGCTCCGGAAGTTTGACTTCTTAATACAACATTTTTAGCTAATTTTGTATAAAAAGTATCCTGAACATCACGTGCCGGGTGGTCTTTTGGAACATTTAGCATATCAAAGTTGTAGTATTCTGTTTCAACTTCGGGAGATAATTCATCGGGAATAACTGAGAATCCTAAATTTTGGAAAATTGATACAATTTCGTTTGTGGTAGATGTCAGAGGGTGTATATGCCCCATAGACGTATATTTACCCGGAAGGGTTACGTCCAGTTGTTCTTTTTGAAGTTTTTCGTTTAATTCTTTTTTATAAAACTCGTCATATTTGTTTTTTAATGCGGATTCAAGTTTTTGAGTAATTTCATTAGCTAGTGCTCCTACAACTCTTTTATCCTCATCAGGCAAATCTTTTAAGCCTTTTTTTATTTCATTAAACTCACCTTTTCTGCTTAAATATTTCCCTCTGATTTCTTCTATATCAGAGATTGAAGAGGCTTTTTCAAGGTCTTGTGTCGCATTTTTATAAATAGTTTCCAGTTGAGTTTTCATATTATCCCTCTTATATTATTTCATTATATTTTTTTTCGTAGCCAATTGTTGTTTCGGGTCCGTGTCCAGGATAAACAACTATATTTTCATCCATATTGAAAAGTTTGTTTTTTACACTGTCAGAAAGTTTTTGAAAATTTCCGCCCGGCAGGTCGCATCTTCCGACACTGTCTTTAAATAAAGTATCTCCTGAAAAAAGTTTGTCGTCAACAAGATAACATAAACAACCTTCAGTATGACCAGGAGTTGCTATAACTTTTATCTTTGTATTGCCGAATGTAATTACATCACCGTCGTTTAAATAATCATCTGCAATAGGAGTTTCAACGTCCTGTACTCCAAAAGTTTGCATAATATTTGCAGATTCTTCCATTCTTGGAATATCATTTTTATTGACAAGAACTTTTGCACCGGTTTTTTCTCTCATACCGTTTACACCCAGTACATGGTCAAAGTGCCCATGAGTCAATAATATATATTTTAATTTTTTGCCTTCTAATTCTTGTAGAATTTCAGATTTAACTTCTGAACAATCAATTAAGACAGCTTCATCACTGTCTGTTAAAAGATAATTATTGGCATCAATAGGCCCTGATATGAATTTTTTTATAATCATTTTTTTACAATCTCAAAAATATCTTTACAGTGTTTAAATAGTTTTTCGGTATCTTTTAGAGCGATCATATTTGGACCGTCGCATAAGGCTTTATCGGGATCCGGATGTATTTCAAAAAATAACGCATTAGCACCTGATGCCATAGCGGCTTTGGCAAGCGTTGGTACAAATCTTCTGTCCCCTCCGGATGATGTTCCGTTTGCTCCCGGAAGCTGTACGCTGTGAGTCGCATCAAATATAATTGGATAGCCAAATTCTTGCATTATAGGTATTGCTCTAAAATCTACAACTAAATTGTTATATCCAAAAGACGTTCCTCTGTCAGTTAGTAAAATTTTATTATTACCTGAATCCTCAACTTTTTTAACTAATGGCCCCATTTGTTCAGGAGCTAAAAATTGACCTTTTTTAATGTTAACAATTTTACCTGTTTTTGCGGCTGCAACCAGTAAATCTGTCTGTCTGCATAAAAATGCCGGAATTTGTAGAATATCTGCAACTTCAGCAACAGGAGCGGCTTGATCAGGTGTATGAATGTCTGTTACAATTGGAACATTATATTTAGTCTTGATTTGTTGAAGCATTTCAAGTCCTTTTTTAAGTCCTGGGCCGCGAAAAGAATTTATTGAAGAACGGTTTGCCTTGTCAAAAGAAGATTTGAATATAAAATTAATGTCTAATTTTTGAGTTATTTTTTTCAAACCTTTTGCGGTTTCATCCAAAATTTCCATGCTTTCTGCCGCACAAGGACCAGCCAGGATTGTTAATTTATCCCCGCCTATTTCAAATTTGTTAAGTTCTATTCTTTTAATCATACTTTGATTATATTTGAAAGATAATTGAAATACAAGAATTATTCATTTACTTCATATTCGTAATTAGGTTTATCTTGTTCGTCATCTTTTGTTTTAAAATTCATTATAAAAATTTGATCCTTTTTAATTTCCATTTCTTTACCTTTATTTGCATAAGATAAAGGAGTACTTTCGTATAAAGATACAGCCGCAGATTTAGCTCTGTTACCGTGTTCATTTTTTACTGCTCCTTCAACAATAGCTACTCCGGGACCAAAAAATCCATCAACAAGTTTATTACCAACAAAAACGGCACCTTGTTTTGCTACATTACCTGCAGTCATTTCTGTCATTGAGCTGTATTTGCCTGTGATATTCTGGGTTATAGCATGATTTTCTTTGTCTGCCGAATTATAAAAGTTCGTCGGGACAAATGTAAATGTAGCATTTCTTTTTAGTCTTTTAGGATCGGTTACGTTAACAATTTTACCTTCAATTATACTACCTTCACCTATTTCATATCCGTCTTTTGTTGTAAAACCTTCAACTATTTTGAGCTGCCAAGTGCTTGGCGGATTTGCAGTTGTAAAATCTGACATTGCCTGCACTTTTATGTTTTTTGCAAATGTCGGCTGTATTGCAAAACATATTATTGAAAATGTTAGTAATAATTTTTTCATAATTATCTCCTTATTATAGTATTTAAATATTGACCGGTAAAAGAGTTTTTGTTTTTTGCAACTTCTTTGGGTGAACCTGTGGCTATAATTTGACCACCGTTATTACCGCCTTCCGGGCCTAAATCAATTATATAGTCTGCAACTTTTATTAAATCAAGATTATGTTCTATTATTAATATTGTATTACCTTGATCAGCAAGCCGCTGGATAATTTTTATAAGTTTATCAAGATCATACCAGTGAAGACCTACAGATGGTTCGTCTAAAAGGTAAAGAGTCTTTCCTGTAGCCCGTTTGTTAAGTTCAGATGCCAGTTTTATACGCTGTGCTTCTCCTCCGGATAGTGTGGTTGCACTTTGTCCGAGTTTTATATAGTCTAATCCTACATCGTTAAGTGTTTTTAGCTTATTTTTTATAGACGGTATGCTGTCAAAAAATTCTAAAGCTTCTTTTACACTCATTTCTAGTACATCTGATATTGTTTTACCTTTATATTTAACTTCAAGAGTTTCTCTGTTGTATCTTTTACCTTTACAAACATCACATTTTACATAAACATCAGATAAGAAATTCATTTCAATTTTTAATAGTCCATCGCCTTTACAAGCTTCGCATCTTCCACCTTTAACATTAAAGCTGAATCTTCCGGGCTTATAACCACGTACCTTTGCTTCATTTGTTTTTGCATAAAGTTCTCTTATATGAGTAAAAACATCAGTATATGTCGCCGGATTAGAACGTGGTGTTCTGCCTATTGGTGATTGGTCTATATCAATAATTTTATCTATATTTTCAAATCCGGTTATTTCATCGACCCCTTGAGGCTTTGGTTTATTACCACGCAATTTGTGTAATGCATATTCATAAATTAAATCTTGCATTAAAGTCGATTTACCGGAACCTGAAACGCCTGTTAACACAACTATTTTCCCTAATGGAATATCAACATCTATATTCTTTAGGTTATTAAGGTGAGCATTTTTTACGTGTAAAAACTTGCCATTTCCTTCTCGAACTTTTTCAGGTATAGGAATAAATTTTTCACCGCTTAAATATTTCCCTGTAATTGATTTTTTTGCGGCTATTATATCCTCAACAGAACCTTGGGCTATTATTTCTCCACCGTTTATTCCCGCCTTTGGACCTATATCAACAATATAATCGGCATTTCTTATTGTTTCTTCATCGTGTTCAACAACAACAAGGGTGTTTCCTAAATTTCTAAGTTTTATAAGCGTTTTTATTAATCTGTCATTATCACGTTGGTGAAGCCCTATTGACGGTTCATCAAGCACGTATAGAACTCCTGAAAGTCCACTCCCTATTTGAGTCGCAAGTCTAATTCTTTGAGCTTCTCCACCTGATAAGGTACCTGCCATTCTTGCTAAATTCAGATAACTTAGTCCTACATCTTTTAAAAATCTTAGTCTAGCTCTTATTTCATCTAAGATTTGTTTTGCTATTTGAAGGTGGTAATCAGATAACTCTAAATATAAATTTTCTATAAAATCATATTCTTCATCAATTGGCATGAGTGTAAATTCATAGATGTTTTTATTGTTTATTGTTACTGCTAAAGAGAAAGGCTTTAGACGTGCCCCTTTACAGGCCGGACATGGCGTTGTTACCATATATTTTTCTATCTCTTCACGCCAATATTCCCCATTTGATTCGTTGTAACGTTTTTCTAAGTAAGGAATTACCCCAACATATCTGTGATGTTGTGTATAGTATCTTTTGGTGCCAAAACGTTTTACATGGAACGCTACGACATCATCACCACCGTATAAAATTATTTTTTGGTGTTTTTCAGGCAGTTCTTCAAATGGTTTGTTCATATCAATACCATAATGTGTTGATACTGATTTTAAAACGTCATCATAATATGTATTAGAAGTCTTTGACCACGGATAAATTGCTCCGTCAGCAAGTGATTTGGTTCTGTCAGGGACTATTAAATTAGGGTCAATTACAAAATCCGCACCTAATCCGGAACATCTCTCGCAAGCTCCGTATGGATTATTAAATGAAAAAATTCTAGGAGCCAACTCTTCAAAACTTAAATTGCATTTTGGGCATGCAAGTTTTTCACTGTATATAACTTCTTTATCTCCGATTATGTCAACTATTGCTATCCCGTCAGCTTTTTTCATTGCAATTTGTACACTATCGGCAATCCTTGATTGTGCAGACTCTTTTACAACAATTCTATCTACAATTACATTTATGTTATGTCGTTGTGTTTTACTAAGTTTAATTTCGTCTTCATCTAAATTGTATGTTTCGTCATCTACTTTAACTCTTACAAAGCCTTCTTGTCTAAGTTCTTCAAAAGTTGATTGAAATTCTCCTTTTTTCCCTCTGGCAATCGGAGCTAAAATTTGTATTTTTGTCCCTTCATCAAGCTTCATTATACTGTTTACTATTTCATCAAGACTTTGAGGTTTAATAACAGCACCACATTCCGGACAATGCGGAATACCTACACGTGCATACAAAAGCCTTAAATAATCATATATTTCCGTAACAGTACCAACGGTTGATCTTGGATTATTGCTGGTAGATTTTTGGTCTATGGATATAGCTGGTGAAAGTCCATCTATATATTCTACATTTGGTTTGTCCATTTGACCTAAAAATTGTCGTGCATATGTGGAAAGGCTTTCTATATAACGTCTTTGCCCTTCTGCAAATATAGTGTCAAATGCTAAAGAACTTTTTCCGCTTCCTGAAACTCCTGTGAACACAACTAATTCGTTCTTTGGAATTTCTAATGAAACATCTTTTAAATTGTGTTCTTTTGCACCTTTTATTTTTATTGTATCCTGCATAATTTTATTATTGCATGTAAAACAATAATTTCAAATTTTTAGTTTTATTCATATATTTGAGTTACGTCATCTTCAGGAGCTGTTCTATCATTAACTACATCTCCTGCATCAACTTGCACACGTACATTTTCTGTATATTGTTTTCTGTCGTATGGAAGTTTTCTATATTTAGTAACAAATACGTTATCATTTTTGCCATCATCTTCTATGCTTATGGTCGTATTTTTGCAGCCTCTTAGTTTATAATCATCTTTAAACGGTGTACCTTCAATATATGCTCCTTCTAAGCCTTCAAAAATATATTTATTACCGTCTTTATATATCATAGCCATTCTATTTTCTTCTTGTGTCGGATAAATTACCCTTGTTCCATCTGTCAATAATACACTATGATATTTTTCATCATCTTCATCAAAGTAATAACCGGAAGATTTGACTTGTTGACTATTAAAGGCTACATTTCCTATTGAAATTGGTTCATTATTATATGCTGAATTCAACAGAGATGCTGTTTGTAAATAGTTAAGCATCATCATTGTAGGAGCGACATATGTGTTATAGTAATAAAATGTTGTAAAAGTCGGATAATATGGTAGCATCGGAACAACAGGATAAATTTGAGATTCTTTGTTTGTTGTGGCCTGTGCTTTATCGCTGTTTATAGGACTTGCCATAACAGCTAATGCCAAAGCTGCTGCAGGAACTGAATTTTTTAATTTGTTATTGTTATTTTCTTTTTTTGAACTAAAGTTTGTTTTGTTCGTTGTATACATTGATACGGGTGAAATTCTCATATTCATACTCCTTTTTTAAACACACATTTTAATTAAAACACAAAAATATTTTTTTTGATACAATATTTATATATTTGTGAGGATTTCTATGAAAAAAGTAAAGATAACTGTTTTAAAAACAACTTTAGATAAAGAGTTAGCTGCGGAATATGGTGTTGAAGGTTTGGGGGCTTGTCCTATGCTGCAAAAAGGTCAAGTTTTTTATGCTGATTATGCTAAGCCCGATGGTTTTTGCGATGAGGCCTGGAAAGCTATTTATCAATATGTGTTTGCTTTATCTCATGGTGTTGATGATTTGTTTTATTATAAAGATTGGATTAAAACACCAGGTGTTGCAATTTGTAGCTGTAATGACGGTTTAAGACCGGTTATTTTCAAGCTTGAAAAAACAGATGAAATTTCAACTATTAATTATACACCTTTAAAATAATTTTTTGTAAAATTTACTTAATATTTTATGTGTTTGCTAACAAATATTTTTATTAGCGGTTTTATTGTATCAAAATATTGGAGGTCCTATGGTCAGAATAAAACCTATGACAATTGCGGATATTGTTAGAGGCCAAAAGAACGTTAATCTTACTAATCTTGCCATATCAAGAGGCATGAATGTTAATTCTTATAGATTGCCTGATGGGTCAAGTGCAAAAGTGCTTACTAATTCTAATGAAATTGATTGTGTTGTGCTAAAAAACGGTAAAGTTTTAACTGCTAAAGGTGCTTTTGTTAAATCTGAAGAAAAATTAGAAGAAATTTATTGTGATGTAGTTCAACGTATATTTAAAATTATAAAAAAGTCTTAGTGTAAAAAGCTATCTATTTGTGTTAGTATACGCATTAAGATGTGCATACAAGATAATTTATTAATTCGTCAAGAAGAAGATAGTGATCAAAAGATTGTTTTTGAACTTATAAAAAATACGTTTAAAACGGTTGATTATAGTGATGGCAATGAGCACTATTTAGTTGAAAG
This sequence comes from Candidatus Gastranaerophilales bacterium, assembly GCA_944323365.1. GTDB lineage: Bacteria > Cyanobacteriota > Vampirovibrionia > Gastranaerophilales > Gastranaerophilaceae > SIG32. Next base: position 6,066 of record CALUSG010000080.1, on the reverse strand, counting down.
ATTACGTAAATGCGATGCGTTTATTCCAAATCTTTCTCTTGTCGCCGTATTTAATAATGAAATTGTCGGACACATTCTTTTTTCAAAAGTGAAAGTTGGCGATACTGTTCAGTTGGCTCTTGCACCTTTAACAGTTTCAATTGAATATCAACGACAAGGAATAGGTAAAAGACTTATTTATGAAGGCCATAGAATAGCAAGGCTTATGGGCTATCAATATTCGATTGTTTTAGGTGATCCAAAATATTACAGTCATTTTGGTTATATTCAGGCTGAAAATTTCGGTATTAAATCTCCTTTTGATTTGCCTAAAGAATTTTTTATGGCTTTTAATCTGCAAGATAATATTGTTAGGCTTAATGGTAAAGTTGAATACCCTAAAGAATTCTTGTTATAACTATTAATTAATTATTTGAATCTGCATTAAGACATTTCAAAGCCTCAATATAAATAATTTATTTAAGGTTACAAGGTGTATAAAAATTTATTTACAAAATTTTATATAATAGCAATTTTTTTGTGTGATTTTTACTTTTTATATTAGAGAAGTGTTAATAATATGTGTGTAGAAAGGATTTATTATGCAGCAATCAATGTCAACAGGATTTGTAAAAGTAGGTAATGATTATATTAATCCCTACAACATAACGCATATAGGAAAAAATCAAGATGGTACGACTTATGTCGCTTATAATACAGTAGCACAATGACCTTATGGAATTGGCCCAACGTCAGATAGAATACCGGTAAATTCTGATAAATTCGCACAATGTGCGATTAAAGCTATGCAGACAGGTGAAATTATTGATATAATGGCATAGTAGTTTTTAGTTTGTAGGTTGGGCATACTTGCCCAACAAATAGTTTATAAAATAAAAGCGGCATAAATGTCGCTTTATTTTTATGGTGTCGTAGGCGGGACTGTCTTGGATTTGCTCCACGCTCGAAAAGTTTCGCTTTTGAACCTGCAGTTCAGCTTCGCTCAATTTCCTCGCTATCCGGACTAACTTCGTGTCGTCCGTCCGCAAATCCGCTTGAACCCACGATATACGGATTAAAGCCCTCACCACTTTAGCATATTAAAAAGAGAATAACAATTGTTATCCTCTTTTTAATTGTCGTAGGCGGGACTTGAACCCGCACGGGTTGCCCCACACGCCCCTCAAACGTGCACGTATACCGATTCCGTCACTACGACAAAATAACAAAATATTTAATTTTCAAAGAGAGATGTTCTGTCTTCGTGACGGAAGTATTCACTAACGTTCATACCCTCTCAAAAAACGATACTCAATCGTTTTTTTCGGCAGAGTGTCACTACGACAATTAAGACAAAATAATAAAATATTAAGTTTTCAAAAATGACTATGTATTAGTCACATAGTCATTTTAATATAATAATTTTTAATTGTAAATACTATCGGCCAATTTCAATTGCTTTTAAGGCCATTGATTTTGTTATATTGACTAATGCCAGGTTAGCTTCATATGCTCTTTGGGCCATTATTGCATCAGCCATATCTACCATTGGGTTTACGTTTGAGGATCTTATATATCCATTCTCATCTGCATCAGGGTGTCCGGGTCTGTATATTTTTTCACCTAATGTAGGGTCTTCTACTACTCCGCTAAATGTTACGCCACCTTGTAAATATGAAAGTGTACCTGAGCCAAATACATCATTTTTCATTGTATTCATTAATCCATGAAATGACATATCTTCGGTTGCATTTAATACCGGAATTTTCCTTACATAATTCGGCGTATCTATATTGGCAACGTTTTTTGCATGAATGTCGAGTCTTAGTCCATGTGCTTTTAATGCATTTGATCCTATATTAAATGATTCTAATATACTCATTTCTCTACCTCAATTATTTACCTACGTTTATTACTGTTTTCATTTCAGTAATTATATTTGACATCCTTCTTGTTGCCATTGAATATAGTATTGAATTCTCTTGTAATGCTATTAGTTCTTCTGCTGTATTAATTTCTTTATAATCTCTATCTTCTATTACAGCGGAAGGCCCAAGCTTCTCAGATAATTTTGTTTCTAAAGGGCTGTTCATTGTTCCTAAATATGTTCCAAAATCAATGTCACGTCTTACATAGCCTGGAGTGTCCACGTTTGCGATATTTGAGCCTATTGCTCTTTGTCTTTGGGATATTAAATCCATCATTAATGAAACTTTACCTATGCTGTTTAAAGATGTATACATTTATTAGCCCTCTCTTATGTTTATTGCTTTATTATACATATCATCTACTACTTTTAACATACGCATGCTTGCTATCATTGATGCATTTAATCTTAACATTTCACTAGTAGAATTATAAACATCGGTGTTTGATATTTCTATGTTATTTTGTTTTATGCAATCGTGATTTTTTACTAAAACAGGCTCTCCTGATTCTTCGGTTGCTTTTAATCGGTTCATATCTGCCTGCTCTAAACCTTCGGGAGAGGCAAAACGTACTAAAGGAATATTACCTAAATATTTTGCCTCTGATTCTCTAGTATCATAAGCTACTACATCACCGTTACCTTTTATTTGGAATTTGTAACAGTTTGTCGGAATCTTTATACCTTCACCGACTATCCAACCATCATTTGTTACTAAATAACCGTCTTTACCTTGTTTGAATGCACCATCTCTTGTGTATTGGACTTCTCCGTTCGGTGAAACTACAGGGATAAAACCTGTTCCATCTATTGCAACATCATATGGATTGGATGTTATTCTTATTGAACCTTGTTCATAGTTAGTTCGGATTACGCCCTTTAAATACCCGTCTTCACCCAGCATTTGCTCAAATCGAACACTTTTATATGCATTTGTATTTAAGTTCGCAAGTGAATTAGCTACATACCCCAATCTCTCAAATTGTGTGTATGTATTGTTGACGCTTTTTCTAATCATTCCTTGAATTGTATACATAATCCTCCTATGTTGCTGAACCTAATTGGTTAATTACTTTTTGTAAATTCTGATTCTGTATCATAAATAGTTGTCTGTTCGCATCAAAATTTTTAATTACAGGCATCATGTTTATAAATTCTTCTTGTAAGGCTACGTTTGAAAATTCGTTATATCCTTGTTTTACTTTTGGCTCCATTACAAGTACACCGTTTGTATCTACTACGCCTAAGTATGCGACTCCTTCAAGTTTATTTGTTTGAGGATTAAAAACGCTTACTAAGCCTCTATCATTAATTTTTATTTGCTTTAAGTCATCAGGTATTATGTGTAATTTTATAGGCATGCCTGTGTTCGAAAGTACTTTTCCATCATCAAGTGATAATAAATTACCTTCTTTATCCAGTTTAAATCGTCCATCACGTGTTAATTTTATTCCTTCTTCACTTTCAATTTGAAAATATCCTTTTGCAGCTAATGAAATATCTAACGGGTTTTCTGATAATGCTATACGCCCGATTTTATCGTCTACCGTCGTTGATAAACCATGAACACCTAAAAATTCTGTCATGGAAGATACAACTGCGTCTTTTCTTTGATAACCTACTTTGTCAAATCCGGTTACGTTTTCATTTGCAATTGAAATAAGTTCACTGTCTACGTGCATCGCCCTTATTGACGATGTTATACCGTTTTCTACAAATCTTATTCCGCCATTTATTCTCATATATACCTCTATTTACACTTTCGGTTATTTTTAGTATTTACTCAATAAAGTTACAAAAAATCATCCGTTTGTATGGGCTTTTATATGTATTTAATGGATTTTGTTTAAAAGTCAACTTATTTAAAATTTAATTGGATAGTCTTCAGGAATTTTCCAGCCGTTTCGTTTAATCCAGCCTGCACATCCTAAACCATCAGTAGTTGATCTACATTGTGATTTAGATCCCCATGTATCTATTTTTGCGTTTTTTATATCTAAAACAAAGAAAAATGAATCTTTACCATCAGGTAGCCGAATACGACTATTACCGTTTATATAATAAAATATATTTATGTTACCTAAACCTGATGTACCATCAGCACTTTGACCGCCATAATAGCTGGCAAACCCGCTGCCATCTATAAAAGTTACTTTGTAGTAATTGTTGTTTGCTTCAGGTCCTTCTTCTTTTATGGTTTTTATGTATTTGATAATATATTTCCTGTACCATTCGGTTAAATAAGCACTATCTCCTTGATAGACCTGATGAAAGGATAACTGTCCGTTTTCTGCTATGGACATTTTTAAAGCCTGATTCATCGTGGTATAAAATCTTATAAGTCTTGTTTCTACAGTATGTTTTTTGTAATTTGTAATCAAATTAGGAATAGTTAAAGCAGCTACAACACCGATAATACCTAAAGTAATCAAGACTTCAGCGAGAGTAAAAGCGGGTTTAAATTTAAAGATTTTATTATAGAAACGTAAATGAATAAATTGTCTAAAAATAAAACCTGGAGCCAAAGTCGGGGGGGGGCGACTTGCTGAACCGCTTTAATGATAACCTTTCCCATAAAAATAACCTCCAACAAACTATTTATACTTTATAAGTCTGATTTTGTCAAGAGCTTAAAATTAATTAAAAATGATTTGAATCCTTTTATATTTGTTTGAAAACAACATGCTATGACTACTTTATCTTCTTTTATAATTAGTTCAATTATTAATTGTTTGTCCTTCAATTTATAAGTTCATATAAAGTAGGAGCTTCTTGAATGCTGACATTATTTTCAGGGATTTTTAAGACTTTGGCTTCAACTTTTCTGTTTGAATATTCTATTGTAATAATATCACCAATTTTCAATTGTTTTGACGGTTTTGCACTATTCCCGTTGACCAAAACTCTACCCATATCGGAAACTTCGTTGGCCACTGTTCTTCGTTTTATTAGACGTGATACTTTTAAAAATTTATCTAATCTCATAAATTTATTATAGCATATTTATGTTATAATTTGTTATATGAAAAGAATTATTTTGACATTTTTAGCAGTATTTTTAATGCAAACGGTATCTTTTGCTTTGGATAGTTCAATTAAATTTGTTCAAGTAACGGATACACATTTTGATGCTGAAAATTCTTATTCGGTTGATGTTTTGCAAAAAACTGTAGAGGATATTAATAAATTAAAAAATGTTTCGTTTGTAGTTTTTACAGGTGATAACTTGAATAATCCTCAACCTGAGGATTTAGATGATTTTGTAAAAATAATAAATAAACTTAAAATTCCTTATTATATAGTTTTAGGTAATCATGATGTCTGCAAAAGTAAGGATATTTCAAAAGATCAATACAATGAAATAGTTAGAGATAACAATTTGTTTTGGTTTCATAAAAAATGGAATTATACATTTAAAAAAATGGTTACGTATTTATAGTTGTTGATGGATCAAAAGAAGTTATACCGGGACCGGTTGGCTACTATAGGACAGATACGCTTGAATGGCTTAATGATCAACTAAATAAACATTCAAAGAAGTCGGTAATAATATTCCAACATTATCCAATCTTGGATGCTCCGGAGTTTGGCAGCTCACGCTTAAAAACTCACAGAACTTACCAACCTGAAAAGTATTTTGAAGTGTTGAAATACCATGATAATGTTTTGGCTATTATATCAGGACATTTCCATGTTAATAGCGAAATTATGAAAGATGGTATTTATCATATAACTTCTCCTTCTTTGCTCTCTAATCCTCCTGTTTATAAAATAATTGATATAGTTTCAAAAGATGGATTTTCTCCAATTATATATACGCAGCTTAAACAGGTGGAATTGTAGTTGCATTTTTTTAATAATAATATTATAATTGTAACAATAGTTTTGAGGATATAAAATGGACGAGTCGGGAAATTTAGTTTTTAATTTATTTTTGATTGCTTTTTTGTTATTTTCGAATGGTTTTTTTGTTGCTGCAGAATTTGCAATGGTTAAGGTTAGAAAAACCAGGATTGAGCAATTAGTAAAAGAAGGTAATTTTAACGCAAAAATAGCTCTTGAAGCAATCAAAGATTTGGATAAATTTATAGCGGCTGTACAATTAGGTGTTACTATATCAAGTATTGGCTTAGGTTGGGTTGGCGAAGGAACTTTGGCAA
>CALUSG010000079.1 GCA_944323365.1 Candidatus Gastranaerophilales bacterium | reverse complement strand
CGAAGGCTTGAGTGTGTAAAGAACGAAGTTCTTGAAACACTCAACCGTAGTCACGTTTAATGCGAGCAGGTCAAGACAATCGTGCCAAGCACAAAACATCTATTACGATGCGGTTTATAGACTTATGCTTAACAAGCATTTTGGGTTAATACTATAAGTAAGTATATTGACAAATTGTCTGCTATAGAGTACACTGTAAATATGGAACAAAGAATTGTCAAAATTGCAGTACTTGAAAATGAAAAAGTACCATTTATAGAATGGCTTAATTCACTTGATAAAACAACAAAAGCCCGAATACAAAGCAGATTGACAAGGCTTTTAGAAAACAATTTTGGCGACCATAAAAAAATAGATAATGAAATCTCAGAATTACGATTTAAGTTTGGAGCGGGCTATAGAATTTATTATACGGAAATAGATAATGTAATTGTATTATTGATTAATGGCGGAGACAAATCAACTCAACAAAAAGATATAGAAAAAGCCAAAAATATACTTCAAGAATGGAGAAAGTTACAATGAAAGAATTAAAACATACAATAGATTTAGAAAACTATATAGTTACTGATTTAAAATCAGACGAAGAAATTAAACTGTTTCTAAATGCAAGTTTAAAAGATTATTTGGAAGATGGTGATTTTAATTCTTTTTATCGTGCATTAGAAATTGTCATAAAAGCCAAAGATACTGTTTCAGGCTTTGCTAAAAAAGTAGGAATGTCAAGAAGTCATTTATACAGTTTGTTTAAAAGTGAAAAAGAACCAAAATTCTCAACTATAGCAAAAATATTTCAAGAATTAGGTTATGAGCTTGAAGTAGCATAGTAATTATATGTCTGAATAGCTTGAATTAACCTTCCGCAACCCCCCGTATGATGTTGTTTGGCACCTTCCACAAAGCCTGACCGCTTCCACCAAACCTGTCAAACATGTTGTCGTTTGGCACCTTCCACAAAGCCTGACCGCTTCCACAAATCCTGTCAAACATGTTGTCGTGGCTTTGCCACCCTTCCACCGAGCCCGTACGCTCGCACTAAGCCTGTCAGCGTGTTGTCGTGCCTTTGGCACTGGCTTTGCCACCACATTAGTCTTCGTCTTTTTTCGGTAAATAATCCTGCCAGTGCTCATCTAATTTTTGGATAAATTTGTGGGCATCCAATACGTCATTATAATTTATCGGTTCTAAATAGTTGAAAGGGTCTTTCAGAGTTAAATCAGTTATTCCGACCAGTGCTATTCCAAAACTTGTCCCGCAATTCTTACATTTTAAAGTTATTACAATTAAACCTAAATTTGTTTGTTGTTGTACGTAAAATGAATCTTCATCAAACCCTTGATAGCATTTTGAACAACATAAATTTTCAAACAACAGCTTTAATTTCATCTTCAATTTTTTTTTCATCTTTTCATCCTCACTTTTCTGTTATTACTTTTCTGTTATTTTTTATTTCATTATGGGAATAATATTTATTGAAAGGAGAGTCGTCATGGAAGCAATTAATTTAATCCTTTTTGGTTTTATCGTTTATACTGCATTAATTGTAGTTCCAAGTATTTGGGAAGAATTAACCACTGAAGGATAAATCTTCTATAATTATATAGACGTATAAAAATCGATTTTGTTGCTTACCCAGTTGGGCTATTTTTTAAAAAAATTTTTGAATCGACATTCTCATCCGTTTATTTTGGTAAAAGTGTTCAATTTACGTTTATTAGATGTAAAGCTTATTGTCGTGCAAAATTTCTTTAGTACACTCTAAAGCTACATCAGTAACAAAATCCATTTCCTCATCAATAATTAAGGGCGGATTAAAGTAAATTACGTTGCCCAGTGGCCTCAAAAGAACACCTTTTTGCAGTGCTTTTTTGTAGATTTGGTAACCAATACGTAATCTGCTATCAAATGGAATTTTGTCGTGTTTTACCAGCTCAATAGCGTTTATCAAGCCGATAGAGCGGACTTCGCCAACATTTTCCAGTGACAAAAATTTTTCTTTGATAATTTGGTTAAAATATTTAGCTTTTTTATTAGCCTTATCAATAATATTTTCGTCTTTCAAAATGTTAAGCACCTCGACCGCAGCGGAAGCTGCAAGCGGGTTTCCGCTGTATGTATGCGAATGCATAAAGGCTTTTCCTTCATTGTAATCCGCCCAAAATGCATCGTATATTTTTTGAGTAGTGACGAATACCGCCATTGGCATGTATCCGCCGGTTAAACCTTTTGACAAACACATTATATCAGGCGATATTCCGGCATGTTCGCAGGCAAACATTTTCCCTGTTCTGCCGTAGCCTGTTGCTATTTCATCCGCTATTAAGTGTACATTGTATTCGTTGCAAATTTCTCTTAATTTTTTTAAATACAACGGCGGATAGATTTTCATTCCTGCTGAACCCTGTAATAACGGCTCTATCAGAATTGCAGCCGTTTCTTCGCCATATTTAGCAAATTTTTCACGGGCATTTTCAAAACATTCGCACTCACAATTTTCCCGACACTTGCCATATGGACATCTAAAACAGTCAGGCCCTTCTATTCGTATTATATCAAGTAAAATCGGCTTATAGATTTCCGAATACAAGTCAACACCGCCGACTGACAACGCTCCGATTGTTTCGCCATGGTATGCATCGGTTAATGCCATAAAACGTTTTTTCTGAGGGTTTTTGGTTTGATAATGATACTGAAAACTTACCTTCATTGCCGCTTCTATTGCGGATGACCCGTTATCTGTAAAGTTAAATTTACACAAACCTTCAGGCACAAGCTTTGATAGTTTTTCGCATAACGTAATCACGGGTTTGTTTGAAAAATTTGCAAATATAACGTGTTCCAGTTGGTCTATTTGATTTTTTACGGCCGCATTTATCCGTGGATTGCAGTGCCCCAATAAATTACACCACCACGAACTTACTACATCGGCGTATCGGTTCCCTTTTACATCATATAAAAATATGCCTTCTCCTCTATCTATTACTATCGGCGGTAACTCTTCATAATCCTTCATCTGCGAACACGGGTGCCATATGTATTTTAAATCTTTTTCTGACCACATGATATTTCCTCTATTACTTCTATCCCGGTTAAGATTTCTATTGATTTTTTATTATCCAAATGCATTGGATTTGTTTTGTCGTAGCGGTTTAATATAATACCTTTAATCCCTATTCCCTGCTGTTTGGCATATTCTACGGTTAATAATGTTGAATTTATTGTTCCGAGCCCCGAATCCGCTACTATTATTATTTCAAGGTTCAAAGCTTTAATTACATCTGACATAAGAATACTGTTAAGTTTTAGAGGACAGGTTATTCCGCCTGCTCCTTCTACCACAACATAGTTAAATTTTGATTGAATTCTATTGTAATCTGCTTTAATTTTATCTATACTTATTTCTACATTTGCCATCTGTGCGGCTAAATGCGGCGATACAGCGGGTTCAAACATATACGACACATAATCCTCAAACGCTCCTTCAAGTCCTGATACTTTCATTACATATTCGCAATCACCGGGGATAAGTCTGCCGTTAACTTTTTCGGCTCCGCTTAAGACGGGTTTATAATATCCGCAATTTATGCCTTTTTCACGTAATTTTTTTACTATTTCTCCGCTTACATAGGTTTTGCCGACATCTGTACCGGTACCGGTTATGAATATGCTCATTACAATGCACCGTCATAGAAGTAATCGTAATGTCTTACGTCATCATAGTTGTTTATGTATTCGGCTTCTACTTCTTTTTGTACCTGCGGAACTACTTTTGCAGCTACTGAATTCTTCTTCAATAATTTATCTATGCTAGGTTCCAGTACAAGCTCAAAGTGGAAACGTCCCATTTTTCTGTCATATTCATATGCGTTATTTATTAATGGATAGCCCCAATAGAGTCTAGCACTTAAATCGCCCGGTAATTGTACTCTTATACCCATACCCAGTGAAGCTAAGAAGTAACTTCCGTTATATGCATCCTGTCTTGTTGCAGGGAATATACCGGCATGGTCAAAAAATACATCTCCCTGTATATATTTTCCGATAAACGGTATCTTTTCTCCTGAACGTGGGCTTGTTATCTGTCTTGGTAACAATGGAAATATTAAATCTGCACTCGTAAAGTAACCGTTTTTACCAATCAATAAACCTTCTGAATATCCTCTGACTGTAGCTAAACCACCTGTTTGGAATTGGTCAATGTATGGTATATCTTTATTATTCGGTATTATTTGATAGTTAGCCCTGATTTGTCCGTATACTCCGTGCGAAAAATCATGCAGTCTTAACATTCCGCCTGAATATTTGAAATAGCTTGATCTGCTGTCAAATATCGGAAATGCCATTGATGCGTTTTGGTTTAAATACCATATGCCTCGTTTTGTGTCTTTTCTTATATTAAATCCTACATCTGCACTTGTTACTTGATCTAGAGATAATTCTGAACTTCCCGTAAATTCCCTTAAAGCATCCATGCCTGTGAATACTCGTTTGTAATTCAATGAACCGTATCCTTTTAGTTCAAATCCTTCTGAACGCTTGATTGGCTGGGTATAGTACAATGAATAAATATATGACCTGGTATGTAGTCCTAAATTTGAATATGGACCCCATTTTACTTTAGCAAATGTTGACCCGTAACTGAATCCGACACGTCCATCATATTTATTAACCGGAATATTGTAATCAAAGAACGGACTTACTGAACCGCCGCTAAAATATGAGCCTAATTGCATTCTGTCACGATAACCAAATAAACTGTCCGCAACAAGCATTGGACCGCCTCTTAATGACCCGGTACTTCTACGTCCGGCATTATCCATTACTCCGATTATATGAAACGGAAATTTCTCTTCCGCTGACAATTCTATATCTGTTGTGCCTTCAACTTCTCCGGCTTTTAAGTTCGCTGATAATTTTACACCTTCATTATACCGGTTAAAATCTAGAACATCTTTTTCTAATTTTACAATATCAAACAACTGATGTTCTTTGTCAGGTATTCTATCTAATATATAATCTGATTTTGTCCATCTGTTGCCGTCTATTGTTACTTTACCTATACGGCTTTCTATTAAGCCTACGTATATCGCTCCGTTTTCAACTTCCTGCTCCGGTAAATAGGCTCGGGCTGTTACAAAACCTTTTTTCGCATATAGATTGTTTATTTCATCTATCATATTTTGGATATCTGTTATAAACAGGTTTTTACCGGCATATTTTGATATAATCGGTTCTATTTCTTCTCTTGTCAAAATCTCTGAGGCTGCTACTTCAATAGTTTCAACATATACACCTTTAGTTTCCAATTCTTCTACTTTGGCTCTTATTACATCTCCGCTTTCGGGTGCTCCTTGAATTACCGTGCTTTGACCGCCTGTACCTTGATTCTCACGCAGCTCTTGATACTTCTCATATTCTGTTCGTGCATCCTGACGCTTTTGCTCAAATTCACGCGTATCTAACTCGTGTTTAATATTCTGTCCGGCATCCCTTGTCGCTCCGGGTAATGATTCTATTATTTGCGGCAAATCAGGTCCTGCTGCATATGCTGTTGTGCTGCATATTGTCAGGGCTGCTATTGTACTTATTAATATTTTATTCCGTATCACCTTTTTCATTTATTTTCCTTCTCGTATTCTTTAACGTTCGGACATGTTTTTTTTTGTTATAAAATTTTATTTACAAAAATTTATTTTTTAGCACAAAAATCAATTACCTGCTATCATTATAAAATATTATAACTTTATTGTAAACTATATTACGTAATTTTTATATAAAATTTGTAATATAGAAGCAAAAATCATTTAATTAGAGGAGAAAAATATGAAAAAAGCTTTATTTGGTATTGTTATGGCACTTATTATTTCTATGAATTGTGCTAATGCGTCTGAAGTCGCTTATGTTGATTTAGTTAAAATTGTTAATTCCTCAAAGCAAGTTAAAGCACTTAAAGATGAGCAGAATGCTAAAGCTAAAGAAATCCTCGCTTTTATTGATAAAGCTAGAAAAGATGTTGCTAAAGTTAACGATGTTGAGAAAAAGAAAAAACTTGACGAAAAATATCATAATGAATTTTTAGCTAAAAAAGAGCAGTTGGATAAAGATTATAACCAAAAATTCGAGCAGATAGAAAAGACTATTAAAAAAGTTATAGAAGAACAGGCAAAAGCTAAGGGTTATGACATGGTGGTGGCAAACAGCTTTGTTCTATACGGTGCCAATGATTTGACAGAAGATGTTATCAAAGCCCTCAGTGCCAAAGCCAGTGCCAAAGGCACGACAACACGCTGACAGGCTTTGTGCGAGCGTACGGGCTCGGTGAGAGGTGCCAAAGGCAGTGGCAAAGCCACGACAACACACTAAGGCTCGGTGAGGGCGGTCAGGCTCTGTTGTAGTTGCAAAGCCAGTGGCAAAGCCACGACATCACGCTGACAAGTTTGGTGAAAGCGTACGGGCTCTGTGGAAGGGTGCCAAAGGCACGACATCACACTAAGGCTCGGTGAGGGCGGTCAGGCTCTGTGGAAGGGTGGCAGTGCCACGATAACATACCGGGGTTCGGTCACGGGTCATATCCCTGCGATAAACTCCCAATGTTCAGCTCCCAAGATTAGTTTTCAGCGGCCAACTCACTACTGCCAACATCCGGCAACCAGCACCCAGTGTTCATCTTCCTGCAGCTAACTCCCACGGTTAGCTCCAAGCAACCAGCCCAGCAGCTATCTCTCAGTAGTCAACTCCAGCGGCCAACTTCCACGACCGGCTCACAGCAGCCAACTCCCATGTTCAGCCCCCAGCGGTTAGCCCCTGCAGTCAACTCACAGCGTTCTGCTCACAGCAGCCAACTCCCACGGTTAGTCCCCTGCGGCCAGCTTACAACGTTAAGTCCCCTGCGTTTAGCTCCAAGCAGCCAGCCCAGCAGTCAACTCACAGCGTTCAGCTCACAGCGGTTAACCCCTGCGGCCTGACACGATAAGAATATTAATTATGCCTTATTTGATATCTCTCTTATTGTTGTATATTCGTGTATCGGCGTACTCTTATTCTTGTTGTATGCCTTTACTACATCATCTATAAACATTCTTGGACTTAATAAGCCGTTTATTAATATCGTCTTATCGTCTTTTGTATTTATCATTATTATATCGTCATTCCTTTGAATGATTTGTCTGATGTTGTCTGTGTCTAATAGTCTTTGGTCTTCTAGGTTATCCCTGTTTGCCAGTCTTATTAGACCGTTAAATCCTACGTTTCCGTTAATTCTTGATATATTCATTTATACCTCCTATTCAAAGTCCTTTATATCCAGTTCTACACCAAATTTGTTCTCGATTTCGTCAAGTTTTTTGTTGATTTTTTTGAAATATTTTTTTATCGTAAGTGTTTTTATTGCAGCATCCTCGGCATAGTTATTTAACTCCCGGGAGGCTTTATACAATTCAGGATGTTTGTGTTCTGTTACTTCTCGCATTTTGTAAATGTTTGTGAATAATTTATTAGTGCTTATTTTTTTGCCTTCTACCTTGCCATTTGTCAATGTTGTTAGTGCTCGTTTATACAATTCTCCGGGCTTTTCTGTCGTTGGCATATCGCATAATAACCCCATAAAGTCTCGGGTTTTTATTCTTGCTCCAAAATTTATTGCTGATGTTTGTTGTATTTTCATATTATTATAATAGTCACACAAAATTTTATTTGCGGTCTATTTTTTTATACTTAACATAATTTTACAATTATTGTTTATTGAAAATTCTCATTACTTTGTCCAATAAGCCTTCTTCTTCTTTTACCACTATTGAGCTTAATTTATCGTATTTAGATATTTTGCTTTTTATTGTTTCGTAATCGCTTGCGTTTGGAACCAGGTATAGATATTTCTTATAATATTCGGTGCATAAAGCCTTATTACCTAATTTTTCATATAGTTGTGCCAGTTTTTTTATAACAGAAACATTGTTTTTGTCCATTTCGTAAAGTGTTTCCAAATAGTCGCACTGCATTTTTATATCACCTATATTCGCTCTGAATTCGGCAAGTTTTGCTATGGCTTTTTTATTCGTTGGTTCGACCTTTGAAATTTTTTCCCAAAATTCTATTGCGTGGTGTTTTTCTCCGGTTTCTTCCAACAGCACGGCCAATGTGTTCATTAATTCTATGTCTTCGCCGTTTAGCTGATAGGCATTCAAAAATTCGTTTACTGCTATATCCTTGTTCCCTCTGACTAAATTGTATTTACCCCAGTTTAGATGGGCATTGTAGTCATCGTTTTTGTTCTCATAAATCAGGGCACGCATTTGATATACTAATGCGGAATTCCTGTTCAGCTCATTATATTTTTCTACGCATTCAAGGGCCTTGTCGTATTCATTTTGCATGTAGAAGTACTGGGCTTTTAATGCGTAAAAATCAGGATTACTCTTGTAGTTCGGTTCTATTGTGCATAATTTATCATATACATCCTCATTGCATTCGAGCATGCATTTTATCTTAAAAAGTTCGTCTTGAGTAATTTCTTTGGCTTTTTCAGGCTGATTGTTCTTTAAATACAGACGTGCAAGCTTTTCGTTTATATCTGTTGAGTTAAAGCGTTTTTTAGCTCGTTCAAGTATATCTATTGCACTTGGTATAATATCTTCTTTTACATACAAATCCGCAAGTTTTATAAACACATCCGGAGTTGTTTCTTCGTAATCAAGTGTTTTCAGGTATTCATCAATGGCACGGTTTGTGTTGCCGATTTGGGCGTAAAGGTTTGCTATTGTAAAGCGTGTCATTACTGTTTCTGTTTCGTTATCTGTGTTAGAAAGAGCTTTTTTATAGTCATTTATTGCTTGTTCGTACTTTTGCTCTACTGAATGCAGGTTGCCTCGATATATATAATACTTGTATTTGTCTTTATCTACATATATATCCATAAGCTGCTCATAGCAAAGCGTATTTGTCATGTCTTTTTCTAGAATTTTGCAATAGTAATCGGCGGCTTCGTCATGCTTGTTCAGCATCATGGCCAAATGTGCCAACCTCTCCATCGTTTGTAAATCACCGGGATGTCTTGCTAATTCTTTTTTATATTCTTCGTATGCTAAATCATATTGTTCATTTTGTTCGTATTGTTCTGCTGTCGTCATATTTGCTCCTTAATGTTATTTATTTTAATGTTATTTATTATATACACAAAAAATTTTTTTTCTATTACCCTAGTTAAAAATATTTTGAGCTTTTTCAATCCCGTCTGTTAAATAGCATTCTACGGCGTTGACAGCTTTTGCAAGAGTCGGTTTTAATATTTCCGTTTGTTCTTTTGTAAAATTTTGTAACACATAGTTTTCGGAGGGAATTGGGGGCTGGGGGCCTATTCCGATTTTTAAACGGGCAAAGTCATTTCTCCCCAAATGTTTTATTATTGATTTAATCCCGTTGTGACCGCCGTCCGAACCGCTTTTTCTGAAGCGTAACCGTCCTAAATCTATTGAAATATCGTCATATATTATTAAAATATCTTTTATGTCTATTTTGTAATAATTCATTACTGCTATGACGGCTTCTCCCGATAAATTCATGTAGGTTACGGGTTTTATCAGGATTTTGTCCTCAAATTTTGTTATCATTGATTTTAAATTTTTATCTTCTTTGAACGTCAAATCCTTTTCCAACGCCCATTTGTCAATGACCATAAACCCGGCATTGTGGCGGGTAAAACAGTATTTTTCACCTATATTTCCTAAGCCTGCTATTAATTTCATTTTTTTTAACCTTTTTTATATTTTAACCTAAATAAATATTACCGTATTGATTTACCGATGTTTCGCTTAACAAATTGATAAAATAAACTTATTTTGGTTGTAAATATGAGGATAAAATTATGAAAAATAAACAAATTATACAGGAAAAAAGTTCAGAAAAGGTCGCAAAATTTTTGGAAAAAAATTCATTACACAAAAAAGATTTTGCCGAAATGATAGGGGTTACGTTGTCTTACGTCTACAATTTAATTGACGAAACAATACCGTTTTCAACGAGAAGTACAACACTGGAGCGTATAGCAGTTGTTATGGAGGTTGAACCCGAAGAGTTTGAGGAATACAAAATTCCGCAAGAACCTGTTTTGATTGATGATTCTGTTCAGTTTATTAAAGACGCTTTAAAATCTAAAAAAATGTCGGTTGTCAATTTCTTAAAAGCTTTTCCAAGAAAAAAACGGCTTGATATTGTCGATATTCTTAGAGGAACCTTGCCTTTGCCGGTTGATTATAAAGAACTGTCTATGATAGGGCAGGTTTTAGACCTCTCCAAAGATGATATTTATAATATTTGGGAAAAACGTATGAAACAAATCCTTGAAATTAACGGCATGAATATTTATTCTAATGCTGCTCTTGTAAATTCCATGTTTGACTGTGCAAAAAAATTCGTGCATTTCCAGTGATTTACCGGCTAAAA
>CALUSG010000078.1 GCA_944323365.1 Candidatus Gastranaerophilales bacterium | reverse complement strand
GATAGTTGTAAAACTAAGTTAAAATATTTGACTAATGAAGTAACACAAAGTCTCGGAAATTTAAGTAAGTCTACTCTTGCCAAATGTGAAGCATTAATTGGTGATTTAAAAACAATTTCTTCCAGTGTTACCGGAAAAGTGAAAGCTCAAATTGATAAACTTATAAAAAACTTTGAAAAGCTTATAGAAAAAACTAAAGTTAACGATAATGTAGAAATTGTATCGGTTGGATCTCCTTCTAATAAGGCTAAAGTTAATGATAACGTAGAAATTGTATCAGTTGGATCTCCTTCTAATAAGGCTAAAGTTAATGTTAACGTAGAAAATACTAATCCTGTAAGCAATAAAAAGATTAAATTAGACTACCCTGAAATATCAACTAAAAATGGCACTCAGGTATTGACAAAAGGTCAAAAATATGTACTGGATCTTAATAAAAATCAAGACACACAATTTGCATTGGGCTTTGGAGTAGCTAATCTTGATGTTAACGATAAGTTATTTTTAGAAAAATTTAAAGCCTTAAAAGAAGGTGAATCATTTACCGTCGGGTCTTGGGAAGGTAATGCTGATTATAAAATCGGATCTATGCAGCTTGGAGTATCTAGAGAACATTTTACTGTTCAAAAAGAAAACGGTCAAATGGTCATTATTGACAAAAAGTCAACCAATGGTACAAAGATGAGAAAAAATACATCTGAATATGTATCATCCAATGAAATCCGTCAAATGTTTAAAAATGATAGAATGGATTATAACTATTTGTCAAGCTACCTGGATAAACATGGATTTGGTTGGAAATGCTCATATAAATTAGATAATGTTGATTATGCAAACATGGAAAAATTAAT
Source organism: Candidatus Gastranaerophilales bacterium (assembly GCA_944323365.1). GTDB lineage: Bacteria > Cyanobacteriota > Vampirovibrionia > Gastranaerophilales > Gastranaerophilaceae > SIG32. The sequence continues at coordinate 2,132 of CALUSG010000078.1, read as the reverse complement.
GAATGTTTGCGATGGTAAATATGTAGATGTGTGGAAAGCAACGACAATGACTGACGGCGTTCCTAACATGCAAAAATTAGCAACATTAGCTAAAATTCTGCGTAAAAATGATGCAGTAGATGATTTTATGAAACTTGGTCCAAATGAATGGGATTTAATTGTTTGTACAGCATGTCAAAAACAATCTAATGCGGTTGAACCATTAATGTTCTATAAAGAAAATTCTAATCCTATGAATAAAATGTTATCTGCAGGTCAAACCAGCCCTGAAATAGAAAAACTCACTGAATTTCTTGATAAGCAGCGTATAAATAAAAAAGTAAGACTATATAGAGGTGAGGGGTATAATGGGTCTTTAAGCCGGGCTTATGGCTCTGACGGTCAAAATCTTGGCAGTAAGATGGAACAATTAATTGCAAGCGGGGCATCTGAAAGTAAAATAAAACAATTTATTGATGAAGAATTACTGGGACAAGAAATTAAACAAGAACGTTTTATGTCTACAACTTTAACGCCAGACATTGCGCAAAGCTGGGCTCATGGAATGATGGGCAATAATAGTACATATGGAGCTATACGCTGGGATATATCTGCGCCGGCAGGAACTAAAGCTGCATTTTGTGAAGACTTTAATATTCCGTATGGAAAAGAAAATGAAGTACTGGTACAACGAAATTCAAGTTTGAAGATAACAAATGCAAGATTTGATAAAGATACTCAAACATGGGTAATTAGTGCAAGAATTATGCAAGATTAGTCTTGTATTAAATTAAATAAAATAGTATAGTTATTATACCAGGAGAATTTATATATGACAGATAATGAACATACACCGGAATTTGTATTAAAAGATGGCGATACTGCAGGGATTACCGTACGTAAAGTAAAATTTTTCCCTGAAGATTTAGAAAAAATGGCTCAGATGAGTATTGATGAACGAATTGAATATAAGAGTATGCTATTAGAAGAAGGTAAGCATACTTACGAAGAGGCATAATAATTTATAAGGGGTTATTTCTATGAAAATTTTTAGTAAGTTTAGTGCTGCAATGCCAACACAATGGATTCAAAATATAAAGACATCTTTTTTTAATGGTAAAGTACGTTTAAAAAGTCTTGTAAAAGATACTTTTTCCAGAACAACAACAAATAATAAAAATGTACGTCATAGCGGTGATAATTTTGAGCATACACCAGAATTTGTATTAAAAGATGGTGATACTGCAGGAATTAGTGTACGTAAAGCAAAATTCTATCCTGAGGATACGGCAAAAATGTCACAGATGTCTGTAGATGAAAGAATTAAATATAAAAGTGATTTACTGGAGAAAGGTAAACACTCTTACGAATAATAAACAATAATTTTATCCTGCGATACTGAAAAATATTGCAGTTGCAAGTCCTGCGATTATACAATAATATCCGAATATATTCAATGAAAATTTTGAGATAAATTTCATAAAATATTTTATGCACAGGTATCCGACTATTCCTGATACAATTGTGCCGGCTATTATTGCTGACCAGTTATACTGAATAGCCTCATGTAAATCTATTTTGATAATAGGATAAACCATTGATGCACCAAGGATTATAGGTATACTCAACAGGAATGAATATCTTGCGGCTGTTGTTCTGTCCAGTCCGAAAAATAGACCCGTCGCAATTGTCCAGCCTGATCTGGAAAATCCGGGTAATGCTGCAAGTCCCTGTGCCAGTCCTATCATTATTGATGTTTTTAAGTCAACATTCTCTTTATGTGCCTTGAAATTCTTTGACATGTATTCGCTGAACAAAAGCACAAAACCTGTTATAAAAAGCAATCCGCCAACTATTGCCGGTGAAAAAACAAGTTTTTCCGCAACCTCATTTAACGGATATGCAATAAGTATTGTCACTAATGTACCAAGTATGATAAATAAGCCGATCTTTGCCTCATTATCTGTCCAATCCTTTGTGCGTAATGCATTCCACATTGATTTTAAGATATTTATTATATCCTTGCGGAAGAATATTAGTACTGCAATTAGTGTTCCTAAATGTACCATTATGTCAAAAAATACTTCTTCATTTGAATGTTGTACTATTTCTATCCCTTTGAATACTTTATAAAAATTTGAGGTAAAAACAAG
>CALUSG010000077.1 GCA_944323365.1 Candidatus Gastranaerophilales bacterium | reverse complement strand
GGCACCGCAATTGGCTAAGCAATTCCAAGTTTCTGAAACGCAAAAGAACATGGATTATACATATACTTTTGACTCGGAAAGTGATATTATAGCCGCTCAAAAAAGTATTGCTGATACAATGGGTGATTTCCATGTCGATAATCAAAGCGATATTTATAAAATTATAATGTCATCAAAATTTGACGATGTTCAAGAATATGCAGCTAATAATATTTATAAATTAGATGAAAGCGTTAGAGATTGGGCAAGCGAGTTTACTAAATCTTTGGGTAAAGAAAATCTTATCGATGCTATTAAATCTGAACCGCCTGTTAATAATGAATCAGGTGTAAATGAGGATTTATCAACTTCTCAAAGTTCTTCTCCTAATAATACATATAATGAAACGCAAAATTATGTCCCTCCTGTGAAATATCAAGAGCTGTCAAATAATGCAAAAGTCACTTATGATGAAGTAAATATTAAAGACGAAGTCGTTTCAATTTCAGATGCAATTAAAATGTTTAAGAGATTGTCAAGAAAAGAACAGGCCGATGTTTTAGAAGCTTTATCACCTGCTCAATTCGATAAACTTCCGGTTCAAGTTTGTGAAAACTTCCCTGAATTTATTCCTAAATTCGTTAATATGGGTAAAGGAATTGATATAATAACAAGCTGCAGCCCTGTCACTGCTGACGCTGCTATAAGAAATATGAAAAGCAGCAACGGTAGAATTAAAAAACAATTGACTGAATTTATTATGGATAACCCTGCTAGATTTACTAAGATTTCTCAGGAATATGCAGAAAAGGCTTTGCATATTGAAAAAGATGAGAATAAACCTCTTAAATTAAAAGCTTGATTTTCGGCTGTGTTTATTATTTAATTGTCATACAGCGGTTTGCCGCAAGTTCAATAGAAAGAAGACAATTTTAAATTGCCGAAAAATATACAATTAGCAAAACATGCAGGATTTTGTTACGGTGTCAAAAGAGCCGTTGAAACTGCTAAGAAATTAAAATTTGAAAACCCTGATAAAAAAATTTTTGTTTTGGGTGAGCTTATTCATAATACACAAGTTATCCATGAACTGGAAAATTTGGGGATAAAAACACTTAATGAAATCCCTGAAAAAGGTGAAGGGATATGCGTTATACGAAGTCACGGCGAAAGCCCTCAAATTATTGAAAAAATTAAAACAGCCGGCTTCGAAGCGGTTGATTTGACCTGCCCTGATGTGAAAAAGGTTCAGCAAAAAGCAATTGAGCTCGCTCAAGAAGGTTATTATGTCGTAATTGTCGGAAAATCTGAACACCCTGAGGTCATCGCAATTAAGGCTAACGCAGAATTGTATACTGATAAAGTTGTCGTCGCAAGTTCTGTCGAAAAATTGAAAAAAATTGAAACTGAATTGAAATCCCATAAAAAAATCGGTGTCGTAGTTCAAACTACTCAAAGAATTACTACACTTACCCCGGTTGTTGAATATTTAACAACTGTTGCTAAAGAATTACATGTGGTAAATACTATCTGTGCCAGTACCTCTATGCGGCAATGCGAGGCTAAAGAACTGGCTCAAACCAGTGATTTAATGATAGTTGTCGGCTCTAAAAAAAGTGCTAATACCACACATTTGGCCGAAATTTTAAAAGATATTACTAAAACTATTCATATCGAAAATGATGATGAATTAGAAAATTATGCCGATTTAATCAAAAATGCTGAAAAAATTTCAATAACAGCAGGGGCCTCTACTCCTCAAGAAGTTATTGAAAAAGTTATAGAAAAACTAAGAAAAGGAGAATAATAAAATGACAAAAACAATCGATGCAATGGACGAATTTGAAAAGCTGTTAGAAGAAAGCTTTGCAAAACCATACACAGTAGCCGATATCGTAGAAGGTACTGTGATTAAAAAAGATCAAGACGGATATCTTATCAGTATTCGTGGTGCTAAAACAGAAGCTTATCTCCCATTAAAAGAAATACCTGAAGGTTCTGATAATTTAGAAGTGGGCGATATCAAAGAATTTTACGTTTTAAAAGAAGAAAATGACGAAGAAGGTATGCTGCTTTCTCTTAAACGTATTGCATTCGCTCAAGCTTGGGCACAGCTTAATGATGCAAAAATTCAAGGTGATACAATATTAGCAAAAGTTGTATCTATAGTAAAAGGCGGTGTTTTAGTTGATGTAGCTGATTTGAAAGGCTTTATCCCTTCATCTCAACTAAGAACAGGAACTCCTTTTGATGGACTTGTTGACCAAAAAATTGAAGTTAAAGTTCTTGAAGCTGATCCTAAGAAAAATAAATTAATTCTTTCTCAACGTCAAGCTGTTGCAGAACAACGTGATCAGGTAGTTGATAATATTTTATCTACTCTCGAAGAAGGCCAAATTGTTAAAGGCGAAGTCGTTAGAATTGCTGATTTCGGTGCGTTTGTAGATATTAATGGTATTGACGGTTTGCTGCCTATCTCTGAAATTTCTTGGTCAAGAATTAAACACCCTTCTGATGTTATTTCTTTAGGCGAAACTATTGAAGTTAAAATTATTAAAATCGATAGTGAATTAAAAAGAATTTCTTTATCATTAAAAAGAATGGGCGAAGATCCTTGGCAGCAAATTGAAGGCCAATTCCAAGAAGGACAGGTAATAAAAGGTACTGTTAATAAAGTTACCGGTTTTGGTGCGTTTATTAATATATTCCCAGGCGTTGAAGCGTTACTGCCTGTATCTGAAATGGCTGAAGAAAACGTTAATCCGTTCAATAAATATAAAGCCGGTGATAGCGTTGAAGTCCTTATTAAAAAATTTACACCGCAAGAACATAGAATTGCGTTGAGTATAAAAGATATTAATAAAGATGCATAACAAAAGCTCCCGAAAGGGAGCTTTTAAATTTATAAGCCTTTTTGTTCGTATATCAGGTCGTTTACCGTTACATTGAATACTTCTGCTATTCTTATAATTGTTGAAAGTTTTGGTTCAGATAATTCATTTTCAATGGAACTTATTTGTTGATTACTCATTTGAATTTTTTCAGCAAGCAACTCTTGGCTTATTCGGTGTTTTGCCCTTAATAGTCTTATATTATCTGCAATATTCTTTAATAAAATTTTTTGTTCCATTTTTATATTATATAAGTATTGCATTTTAAATATAATCTGCTATAATTGTAATTATTATAACTACATTTATAAAAATTATAATTATGAACGAAATAAAGCTAAACAAAGAAATAATTGACACACTTTTTAAAGCAAATAATATGCTTTCGGACATTGAAAATATGTTGGAAATTCTTACAACGTATTGTGAACTTTCAGAAGAAGATTATTCCAAAATTTCAGTATTGCTGCTTATTATTCAAAAGCAAATTCGCATGCTTATTGAATTAGAGGACAGCATTTTCGGTCTTTGTAAGGATGAGAATTATTCTCCGAAATAGTTTTTTAAGCCGACAGTAAGTTTTTTATTTTTGCAAAGTTTTTTAAGTTTAGCGATGGCTCTATTTTCAATTTGTCGTATGCGTTCACGGGACACGCCATATTGAGAGCCTATTTCGTCAAGGGTTTTCTTTGCACCGTTATTGTCAAGGCCGTAACGTAAAATCAAGACGTCACGTTCTTTTTGGCTTAACTGGCTTAAGATTTTTCTAATATCTTCGAGTAAATTTTCTTGAGAAACACGGCTGTCGGGTGTAATAGTACTTTCATCGACAATGAAGTCAGATAATTTTGTAGCATCTTCATCAGAGCTTGCCGGGGTATCCATGCTTATAGTTGACTGTGCGGCTTTTACTATTGAAGTAAGTTTATTTACAGGGACTCCAAGTCTGTAAGCTATTTCTTGTTTGGTCGGGGTATGACCGAGTTCTGTTGTTAGATCAATAGTTGCACGGCGGATTTTTCCCAGTGATTCTATCATATGTATTGGCAGTCTGATAATTCTAGCCTTGTCTGCTATTGCACGGGTAATTGATTGTTGTATCCACCAGGTTGCATAAGTTGAAAATTTATAGCCTTTTGTGTAATCAAAACGTCCGGCGGCTTTCATTAAACCCATGTTGCCTTCTTGTATTAAATCAAGGAAGGACAGGCCTCGGCCTATATATTTTTTTGCTATACTTACGACAAGTCTGAGGTTTGCATTTACCAGTAAATCTTTTGAAAAATTGTCATGATCGTCTTTAATTTTTTTGGCCAAATCCAGTTCTTGTTCTGATGAAAGCAGCGGAATTTTTCCGATTTGTTGTAAATAAATTCTTACACTGTCATCGGCATTTATTGTGCTCAAGCTTTCTTGAACTTTAGGATCTTCAACGGATTCCAATACGTCATCGTCTTCAATTTTATGAAAATCTATGTTGTCATCGGAAATTTCATCAGTCATCATTCCGAATTTTTCAAACTCTTTCTTCATTTTTATTGCTCCATAATTTATATTATAAATATATTTTTGATTAAGGTTTATTTTTTAATATTATTTAACTTTTGTCTAACAACCTCAAAAATTACGGCACTAAATGCATTTGATACATTAAGGGAGTTGAAATCATTCATCATAGGGATTTTTACAACAAAATCCGACATTTTTAATAAAGATTTGGAAACTCCTGCGTGTTCCGCTCCCATAATTATTGCTGAATTCATATTGCAATAGTCTATGTTATAATAATTATCTTTTGCGGATGCGTCTGTTGCAATTATCCACCAGTCGCTATTTTTTAATTTCTGAACAGCGTTAACAAGGCTATTGACTTTTATAATCGGGATGTGATTAATAGCACCGGCACTTGTTTTTTCGACAACGGAGCTTACTTGAACATTACGTCTGGAAGGGATTATTATGCCGCAAACTCCTGCACATACGCTTGTTCTTATTATTGCACCTAAATTATGCGGATCTTCAACTCCATCAAGGATTACAACAGACGCATTTGTATGCTTTTCTGCTAAAAAGTCATCTAAATCCATATATTTTATTGGTGAAATATATGCGATGACACCTTGATGGTTATATTCTGCATAAGGTAAAAATTTTTCTTTTGCTACAAATTGAAAAACAACTCCGTTTTGAGAGGCTAATTCTTTAATCTTATTTAATTTTGCATCGCTATGAAGATTTTTGGATATTAAAATTTTATTTATTTCACGATGACCTGTGCTCAACGCCTCAATTACTGAATTTTTTCCAAAAATAATATCATCCATTATTTTGATACCTCAAGCATTCTGTTAATGCAGCCAAGTGCTTTGTTTGCAAGGGCTTTGTCAACAGTAATTTCGTGTTCTTCTTGAAGTAATGCATTATAAATATCATCTAAAGTATGCCATTTCATATTTGGACAAATAATATTATCTTTTATCATGATAAATTCTTTTTCGGGTAAATCACGTTTAAGTCGGTCATATACGCCTTTTTCTGTAGCAATAATAAATTGTTTGGCCTCGCTTTCTTTAGCATATTTCATTATTCCTGTTGTGCTGCCTACAAAATCTGAGATGGAGGTTACAGATTGATGGCATTCAGGGTGTGTTAAAATTTTTGCATTCGGGTAATTTTTGCGTGCCGCAATTATATCTTCTGCTTTTATTCTCAAATGTGTCGGGCAATAACCGGGATATGTTATTACTTCTACACCATTGAGTTTTGACTCTACCCATTTGCCTAAATATGTATCGGGTAAAAATAGAACTTTATTGCTTTTTAAGCTGTCTACAATTTTTATGGCATTTGAACTTGTACAGCAAATATCACATTCGGATTTAACTTCGGCTGTTGAATTTATATAGCATACGACCGGAATATTTGGATGTTTTGATTTAAATTCTCTTAATTGTGCCAAGTCTATCATGTCAGCCATAAGACAGCCTGATTCAAGCCTCGGTAGCAGGACTTTTTTGTTCGGGGACAGTATTTTGGCGGTTTGAGCCATAAAATATACGCCTGCAAAAACTATTATATCTGCATCTGTTTTTGCTGCCATTTGGCTTAGATATAAAGAGTCCCCAATATAGTCAGCTACTTCATCAATTTCCATGTTTTGATAGCAGTGAGCAAGTATTACTGCATTTTTTTCTTTCTTTAGTTTTAATATTTTATTTTTTATATCGTCCATTTAGGTGAATACCTCCATGTAAATTTATGTTAATTTTAGTATGTTTATTAAATATATTGTATAATAAAAATAAGAATAAGTATAATTTGGAATTTTATGGAAAAATTTATAAATGATATATTATCTAAACTTGATATTGGCAGTAAGGAATTTGTATATGTTTCTGTAACAGTCGGTGTCGGACTTGAGGTCATACAGGTTGATCCTGTTAGTAAAATTGTAAAAACTTACGGTCACAAACCCCTTGAATATAGTGATACGATACGTGAAATCGCAGATTATGACAGTTTTAAAACAGCATTGCAAGAATTATTTTCTGAATTAAAGATTAATCCTAAATGTAATGTTGTTCTTAATATCCCGCTTGTACATTTTGGGAAAATAGAGTTACCTTTGTTGTTAAATGATGAAGGAATAACCGAGGCAATTATATCGGAAGTCGAACAGTCATATATATTTAAACGTTGTGAACCGGTTGTAAGCTGGTTTGATGCAAGTATAAATAATGGCTCAGAAACTAGATCTATTTTTTATTCTGCTGTTCAAAAACCTGCTGTGGATAAAATTAAAGAAGTTTTAAATAGTATTGGAGCGACTCTTGTAAGTCTTGAAGTTTCTTTAATTTCAATATTAAGGGCAATGTCTTTTTCAGGCAAGTCCGAAACTCAGATGGCTGATGGTACGGCTTGGAATTTGATGATAGTTAACCCTAATGGTTATTCAATTGTTGCCATGTCCGGTAAAAATATCATAGATTATTATGACGAACCGCTCGCTCTTAAAACTTATGAGCTCGATGAAATTTATCAGGTTATTGATGCTTCAGCTCAGATTGCATTGATGAATTTTCCGACTAACTATATGTATATAGTTTCTGAAACAGATATGGTTAGTGCGGAACATTTGGCATCAAAACTTCAACAGGATGGAAAGATTGATTTCATTGAAAATAACAGCTTTAAGAAAAATGAATTATTGCCTGTAAGTTTGGATATTTTACCTGATCAAATTATGAGAATTTCTCTTGAGGCTATTGGTATCGCTGTTTCAAAGTCATATCCTTATCCTATTTCTCTTGATTTTTCAGGCAATGTTAAAAAAGATGTTTCTACGTCTGAAGACGAAACAATATCTTTCCAATTTAACGGTAAAGAAATAATTTTAAAAGAAAGTATTTTAAGAAAGGTTGCCCTTGTAATAGCGGTTGTTCTAATTGTGCCGGCATTGGCGGTTATGTTAACTTTGCCTAATATGCAAAAAGCTAAACAGAAGGAACTTGATGATATTAATTCCAAGATTCAAACTGTTGAGGCTGAAATTAAAAAGTTAACCGAGGCTGCTTCCGAATCCGGAGCGTTTCTTGTCAAAACTGAGGTCGAAAATGTAGTTAAAAATAATAGAACAAAGCTGCTTTCTTATTCAGCTATTGGTGAATCGGTACCGCAATCTCTTTGGATTACTTACTTTTTAGCTAAGGAAGACGGTAAAATAGATATAAAAGGCGTGTCTGAAAATGTTGAAGATATATACAATTTCTTCAGAAATATGAAAGATTATATGATAAACACCGAGTTAAGGCTGCATGCTTTGGAAATGCAGTCCGAGTCACTGGATGATGCTGTTTCAGGCGGCCCTATCAATTATAATTTCGAAATTACTAATATGTCTGATAGTGAATTGAAATCACCTGCTAGTAAATCATCTAAATCTTCTGCGAAACAAAGCAGCAATAAAGCAGACACTAAAACTAATAGTACATCTAATAAAAGTGTAGATAAATTGGAACCGGTCGATGTTGAGGAATAATATCTAATGCAAGAATTTGAATTATATTTAAGAAAGTTAAAAGTAGTTATATTAATTTTGTTAGCGGCATTAGTTGGTCTTGGCTATATTGTCAGTAAGATTGTTCCGGTTGTTCAGGATATTGTTCGTATAAAAAAAGAATATGAAACTGCTGTTACGACATTGGCAGACAAAGAAAGAACATTGGCAAATTTAAAAGAAAAAACTGAAAAAGCTAATAAAGAAAATAAAGTGCAAATAAAAGAATTTTTTAAACCTGTTGAACAGGGTTTAGATGCTGAAAGTGCAATTGCTAAAGAATTTTCTGAAATCTTAGTGGCTATTCGTGATAATGCAATAAAAACTCGTTCTATAAAATACACTTATAATCCGGCTGATGATAATTTTGTCAAAAATTTGCCTGACAAATATAATGTTGCAAAAATGGACATAGAAATGATAGCTACTTATAAAGATTTTGAAAGATTTTTAAAAGAACTTTATAAGCATGAGCATTTTATTGATATTTCATCCATAGAAATTGCTGCTTATCCAAAGGATAAAAAGATTTTGATAATTAATTTCCAAATGAAACTTTATGCTGAAAAATATTAATCTTTGTATAAATCAAAATTAATTCCGAACAAAGCTTCTTGATTTTCAATACATGTAGCACAATAATTGGTTTCTATTGCATTTTTTCTGGAAAAATCCGTAAATTTGCTGCCTGATCTTCCTCTATGATCGTTTGCTAAAAACGGACAAGTATAAATGCCTTTTGTTGTAAGTATTCTGCCGTTTTCACAGTCTAAACTTTTCCAGTTTGTACTATTTATTTCAGTTGGTTGATTTTTATTGTACCAGTTGTTTATTTTGAAATTATTGTCTTTGGCTTCAAATCCTATTTTTTGACAAATTTGTTTGAATTCTTTTAACAGGGTTTCTTTACCTTCTTGGTAATAGTCGGTTATGCATAAAATCGGGTTAAAATCATATTTTATCAAGCTTTTTATTGCGTGTAATACTTGTCGGTATGAGCCACGGCCTCTTATGTCGTCGTTTTTTATTTCGTTATAATGATCAATACTTAATTTGAATATTATTTCGTAATTGCTTTCACCTTCAACTTTTTTTAGAAAACGTGCTTTTTTCTCATTTATAAATGAACCGTTTGTAAAAATACATACACTGCAACGCTTTAAACAAAGTCTTAATATAGTGTTGAAGTCGGGATGTGTCATGGGCTCTGCTCCCATTAAGTATATGCATTCAAGATTTTCATTCGCTGTATCATTTAATGCCTCTTTTATAACATCAATTGATATAAAATCTTTTACGGTTTTAGTTAATGGAAAATCAATATAGCAATGTTTGCATCTTTGATTGCAGTTTTTTGCTGTAAGTTCAATAAATAGATTGTTTAACTCTGTTAATTTACTAATTGGTGCTGTGTATATAGTGTTCATAAATCCTCTCATTTCAAAAATATTGTATGATTATGAACGCTAAATAAAATCCGCCAATTTGGCAATTAGTTTTTGTCATCAGTATAATTTTTAAAATGGTGAGGTTTTTTATCAGCAAGCCATTTACTCATTAAATAGTTTTCATAGTAAATCGCAAAATTATTAAGAGATTCCATTAATACTCTTCCGCTGGCAGATTTCCCTAATATTGCAAATTCTCCCGAACGGTTTTCTGCAAGCAGTAATTCACAATGAAGAATTTTTTCCACATTGGTTACAGCCGGTTTATGCAAGATATTTCTTATCCATTGGGATATCAATTTAATAGCCGACGTTTTGTTGTCTACTATTTCTTGTTCATGTTCTTGTAGGTATTTCGATACTTCTTTTAAAATCATGATTTTAAAATGGTGTTGTTGTTGCAAAACATATAATATCATAAATATTATTTTTGTGTAATTCCCCGACTATCTCTTCAAAAGTAGAGCCGGTTGTACATATATCGTCAAAAATAAGTAGCTTTTTGTTTATTAATTTAGTCTTATCTATTTCAAATGCGGCATGTAAATTTACTAATCTTTCTTTTTTTGATAATTTGTATTGAGGTTTGGTATCTTTAATCCGTTTGATAAGATAAAAATTGGGTTCATATCCGGTCATTTTGCAAAATTCTTTTGCCACCAGCTCCATATGGTTGTATTTTCTCTTTTTTAAACGATTTTTATGCTGTGGAACCGGTACTACTTGAAAATCATCTTTTATGTTTAATTTTTTCCAGTAATCATACATAAATTTTGCTTGGAAAAAGGCTAAATCTGTTTGGTTGTGATATTTTAAACCACGGATTAATTTTTGTAATTCTTTCGAGTAATTTCCTGCACAGTATACGTTTACTCCATCAATAATTCTATTTGCATGACACGGTAAATGCATAAGTTTTTCATAGCATTTGGAGCACATTCGTACAGACTCTTTTGAACTTCTGCAAAAATAACATTTCTTTTTATATATCCAGTCTAAAAGGCTCAGCAATTTGTCTTTCATAGGTTTATTATAACATGTTTAACGCTTATTTAACAGTCAGTTCTTATACCGGCAGTTTAACACAGAATTCTGTTCTAACGTTTTCTTCACTTTCAACGGTAATCTCGCCTCCGTGAGAAATGGCGATTTGTTGGGACAGGTAAAGTCCTAGCCCTGTTCCGATTTTTCTGAATTTTTTTGCTGCTGAGTAATATTTGTTGAAAATCATTTTAATTTCATCTTTTGAAATGCCCTGGCCGTAATCAATAACGGAAATTGTTATAAAGCCCTGCTGTTCGCCTGTTTTTACATCAATGCATTCTTTTGTATTGCTATGAGAAATGGCATTTGATATTAGGTTTTTAATGATTCTTGTTAATTGCATTTTATCGGCATTTACAGTAAGATTTCGTTCTGAAATGAAATTTATTACAATCCCTGAATTATTAGCAATTGGCTGCATTTCAGATATAATTTCTTCTAAAAACGGGTTTAGAACAATATTTTCTTTAATAAGTTTTATGCCTGTTTCTTTAATTTTATAAGTTTCAAGAAGTATTTGAACAAGGTCGATTAATTCTTTATTAGAAGTTTGCATATTTAATAGAGCAACTTTTTGTTTTTCGGTTATTTCGCCGAATTTACCTTCTAAAAGAAACTCTACAATATTTGATTCCGCAACAATTGGGACTTTAAGGTCATGAGTTAAAGTTGCGACAAAGTCTTCTTTAAGCGTTTCAATTTCTCTTTCATTTGTAACATCTTTTATTAAAAGAACAAAGCGTTGTTTTTTATCATCAGTTTTAAGTTTTTGTGAACTTATGATGAAATTATTTGTCGGAGTGTGTTTTATAAAAACATCGTTGCCGTTAAGCTTGTCAATTTCGGTATCGTCAGCTATTTGAATAAACTCATAGATATTTTTTCCGACAATATGTTTACCTTTAACACCAAACCAGGTCGAAACTTTAGGAGTGGCCCTTAAGATATCACAATGCTCATTTATAATTAAAATTCCATCAGACAGAGAATTAATTACAGATTCTAAAAGTCTGTTTTGCCGCATAAGTTCGGCTTGATATTCAATAATCATTTTTTCCCTGTCGTTAAGGGTTTCTACCATTCTGTTAATACTGTCAGTAACATTTTGGTAAGTCGGATGTTCTAATTTTTCTATTTTAGTCGTTAAATTCCCGTAACGTACGGAATTTACAGTATTTGTAACTGTTCCCAAATAATCATTTATTTTTGACCAGCGTTTGTTTGTATTCCTTGTAATAAAAAATAACAGGACGAAAACCAAAATTAAACCGCTGTTAATAATATATGAAATCATTTGTGTTAACCCTATATTGTATGCTATAATAATTATAACAAATTAAAGGAGATTTGTCATTTGATTAAGCTACCTGAAAGTATTAAATGGATTATTACAGATTTTGACGGAATAGTTACGGACAATTGTGTTTATATAAATGATGATTTTACTATGTCCAGGAAACTTAATTTTAAAGATATAATGGCATTTTCTATTTTGCGTAAGAATAATTATAATATTGCGATAATTTCCGGTGAAGAAAACAGTGCAATACAAACTATTGCAAAAAAGTTTAATATAGAAGAAGTGCATCAAAATATCAGGATAAAGATAGACGTTTTAAAACATATAATTGAGAAATATCAATTGAGTAAGGATGAGTTTGTATATATAGGTGATGATATAAATGATTTGGCATGTTTAGAGTATGCCAAATATAAAATAACAGTACCGCATTGTGTAAAAAAATTAAAGGAAATAGAAGGTATTCAAATAACAACATCCCAAGGCGGAGCCGGAGCTTTTAGAGAGGTAGCTGATTGTTTGGTTGGTTAGAAAAGGTTTTTGATAAAATAAAAGATTTAAATATGTCGGTAAACGATTATCAAAAGGAAACAGAGAATCAGGCGATTCCGTCTTTGGCATATGTAAATCGTGCAAAAAAATTAATTGAAAAATTAAGATATGACGAAGCTAAAAAAGTTTTAAAAGAGGCACTTGATATTACTCAAAAAGATGCACTGGTTTATAAGTATTTGGGTATAGCAGAAGAAAAGTTAGGAAATATAGACGAAAGCATACATGCCTACAAGCTTTCTGCAAAGCTTAATCCACATGATAAAAGTATTTGGCATAAACTAGCACTTGCTCAAATGATGACAAGAAATTATGACGAAGCACTCAATTCTTTTGTTGAAGCAGATAAAGTGGCACCTATGAATACGGATATTCATACTGGCTGGGGCATGGTTTTGTTAAAACAAAAAAAATATGAAGACGCTCATGAAAAATTTATGAAAGCCGTTAAGCTTAACCGATTTAATTTTGCGGCACTGCTTTTGGCTGCAATTGTTGAAGTACGAATGGGAAAATATGATGATGCTGAAAATAAGCTTAATTTTTTAATTAATTCCAATCCAAATGAAAGTTCTACCTACGAGCTTGCGAATTTGTATTTTTTGAAAGGTAACTATGACGGGGCATTGAAATATGCACAACAGTCAATAGATTTTAACAAAAATATGCTGCCCGGATATTTATTGCTCGGGAAAATTTATTCCATTAAATTTGATTATGAAAATTCAATGAAATACTTTGAACAAGCAAAAAATAATGAGCTTGAAAGTGCTTTATTATATGTGGAATGGGGTAATGCGTTAGTTAGATTATATAGATTTGCAGAAGCGAAGGAAAAATATCAAAAAGCATTATATGAGGATATAAATTTATCAGAGGCACAATCAGGCATGGCCTTGTGTTGTGCGGAAACAAAGGATTTTGAAAAAGCATTTGAGTTTATGTCCATATTAAAGGAAAAAAACGAAGATAATATTTTTATTACAGAAACCGGCGGAATTCAATATTACGCAGATAAGAATTATTCAGAGGCCATAAAATGTTTTAAAAAATCACTGGAAAATAGTCCGGATAGTATTTATAACTATTATAGGCTTGCAAAGTGTTATGAACAACTTGAAAACTCAGAGATGGTAAAAGATTCTTATGAAAAGTTTTTAAAATACAACCCTGGCTACGTACCGGTTTACATGGATTATGCAAGGTATTTGATATCATTAAATGATTATCCGAATGCTCAGAGAAAATTAAGGAAGGCTTTAAGACTGGAAGAAGAAAATGAAGAAATTTTAAATTTATTATTTTATATAAGTTACATACTTGTCAAAGAAAACATTTGTGAATATAATGTTAAGGAAGCAATAGCAATTGCTGATAAAATAAAAAATTTTGATTACCCTGAACTAAAGGCAGACT
Organism: Candidatus Gastranaerophilales bacterium; assembly: GCA_944323365.1. Classification (GTDB taxonomy): domain Bacteria; phylum Cyanobacteriota; class Vampirovibrionia; order Gastranaerophilales; family Gastranaerophilaceae; genus SIG32. Next base: position 11,989 of record CALUSG010000077.1, on the reverse strand, counting down.
TAGAAGAAATATTAAAAGAAAAATGAAAAAGATAATTGTACAAAAATTTGGTGGAACATCGGTAGCAGATACTGATAAAATTAAAAATGTAGCAAATATAGTTATTAAAGAGAGAGAAAACGGAAATGACGTTGTTGTAGTAGTTTCAGCAATGGGACATACAACAGATCATTTGGTAAAGATGGCAAAATCATTAACACCTAATCCGTCAGATAGAGAAATGGATATGCTTTTATCTACTGGAGAAGGTGTTTCTATAGCATTGCTGGCGATGGCAATACAGGCTGCCGGCTATGATGCGGTTAGTTTCAATGCGATGCAGGTAGGTATATTGACCGAGAATATACATACAAAAGCTAGAATACTTGATATAAAAACCGATAAATTAAGAAAGAATCTTGAAGCCGGAAAAATTATAGTAGTAGCCGGATTTCAAGGTGTTACAGAAGACGGTGAAATTACAACTCTCGGTCGTGGAGGGTCTGATACATCAGCAGTAGCACTTGCCGCAGCCTTGAATGCTGAAAGATGCGATATCTACACGGATGTTGAAGGTGTTTATACTACGGATCCCCGTGTAGTTCCAAAAGCCTCAAGGCTTGAAGAAGTTTCATATGATGAAATGTTAGAATTGGCACATGCGGGGGCTAACGTATTACATCCGAGAAGTGTCGAAACTGCAAAACAGTTTGCCGTTCCTCTGAGAGTAAGAAGTAGCTTTAAGCTCGACAATATGGGTACATTAATTTTAGGAGTGGATAAAATGGAAATATTTAAACCGGTAGCAGGCGTTGCTGCAGATTTACAACAAGCTAGAATTGTGGTTTGCGATGTTCCGGATAAACCGGGTATTGCAGCAAGTTTATTTGGAAAACTTGCACAGGAAAATATTTCTGTAGATATGATTATCCAATCTTATGCTAGAAAAGTTACAAATACTAATGATATAGCTTTTACTATTAATATTTCGGATTTGCCTAAAACTTTGACAGTTTTGGAAAGCTTAAGAGCCGAAACTCAGGCCAGCGACATAAAAGTTGATGACAATATAGCAAAAGTTTCAATTGTCGGTGCCGGAATGATAGATAGACCGGGTATAGCCTCTTTAATGTTTGAAACGCTTGCTAAATTGAATATAAATATTAAAATGATTTCTACCAGCGAAATAAAGATAAGCTGCCTGGTCGATAAAGCAGATGCTCAAAATGCAGTAAAAGCTTTGCATGAAGTTTTCGGCCTGGAATGCGACGAAATAGCAGATGTCAAAGGTGATTTACCTGACGTATAAAAAAAAGGGAGCTTTCGCTCCCGTTGGAATTAAGAATAGCTGGAAGTATGAAAAAGATTTAATTATATTAAACGGAAAAGTGATATATAAAACAATTGCCCGAATCGGTAATCTATATGCCCATTCGGGCTATTTTTTAAATTTTAAATTAAAAAAATAAGCAAATTTTAAAACTCGGTAAACCGCTGAATAAGTGTATTTTGAGCACTTTATCCCCAAATGCTTGCAATAATTGAGATTTAAACCTCTTAACAAATGTTTACAATTGGGGTTGACAAAAAATAATTTGTAGTATATAGTGAAATTGTAAAGATGAAGTGTTAAATAAACACTTAATAAAAACCTCGAAAGGAGGAAGTAAAATGAGAGTAGTATCAATACAAAATATAACACCTAAACATATTACATTTGGTGACAGAGATTTAAATAATATAACCCCGAAAGTTGGTCTTTTATCTTTGCAAAATTCTGATAAGTTGAATTTTGAAAAGAATTTAAGACTTACACAAAAAGCCGATGCTGTCCAATCAAACCCCATCAAAGCATTGGCTAACAAATTTGTCAAGGCTTATAATATAATGTTTTCAGAAAAGTATGATGCTAGAAGACAAAATGCCCCATACGTCCATATACCGTATATGGCATAGAATCCTTAACTATTTACCCCCGGCAATTTAGCCAAATTGCTAAGTTATTTTTTCTTAATTTATTTTATCCTTTCTTTGTACAAAAGAAAGGATAAAATTTATGCATGAAAAAATTAAAGAACTAAGATTTGATTCAAAATCCGCACAGAAATTTTTTGTTAAGAAATTGGCTTATGTGATAGGTCCAAAGCAGCTTAAGAGGCTAATGGAAGAGAATGACATTGTGATTATGGATATACGTGAAAAAAGTGATTATGATGCCGGTCATATTCCAAATGCAATCTCTATAGTTAAGAATGAAATCGATAAAAATTTAGATAAGTTATCAAAAGATAAATTAACGGTTGTATATGGCTGCAGCGAATACTGCTTAGGAGCAGCTTATGCGTGTTTGACACTTGCAGATTATGAATACCCTTGTGTAATGATGAACGGAGGGTTTCATGCGTGGTCAGAATTCTATCGTTACACTGTTGTAACAGAAAGTTAATTACTAAATATTGGCTCCGCCTTCAGTGATTTTTTTATTTGCGTTTTTGGTTCCTTTTTGGATAAATGATAATGCAAAGGCAGTAGCTTCTTTATCTCGATTAACGGCCTCAGTTAGTGCAAGGGTATCCTCCATTGATAACTGATTGAGGCTTTTATCATTGATATTTTTCATATATTTTTTAAAATTCTGTTGGGCTTTATAGTCAAAACCCGGAAGATTAAATCTGAACGCATACCATTTATAAAACTGTTGAATTATCAATATCAGGTCAGGTTTTTCATCTGTTATTATAAATATTGGTTTACTTTTAAGAGAAATACCTGATTTTGTTATTATATTTAACAATAGGGCTTTAAGACCATGTAATTCAAAAATCATACCTTCTTCTTCATTTAAAAGCTTTAAAAACCTACTTTTGAGTTTGAATACTTTTGTTCCTGAAACCTCAATAAACTCTATAAGCTTTTCAGGATTGTTTTGAGTATTTCTGATTATATCCTCAACATTTTTCCGAACCAGCTCTTTGTTTATTTCTGTTTGAGCATTAAGCGTTACATGCTCGGTTGAAGAAATTATGGTTTTGGAAGTTTTATTTTTAAATGAACGTTTTAAAGTTTTATCAAGCCTAAAAGTTAATACTTTTTCTTGAATAGTCAGTAATTTATATATAATTTTGCGAATTAAATTAACCATATAAATTTATTATACTATCTTTTTAAAATAAAAGTTTCATCTTTATAAATGAATTGCAAAAAAATAAAAATTTGGTATAATATTAAAAAATGGAGTAATAAAAATGGCTAGAATATGGCAGTATTTTCGCAGAGTAGACTTATTTGGTATTGCATATAGAAAGAGAGCATTTACCTTAGCGGAAGTGTTGATAACATTGGGAGTAATAGGCGTTGTAGCGATGTTAACGATGCCGACGTTAATAACAGGAGTACAGACGAGAGGGTATACAACGAGTGCGAAGGTATTTGAGGGGAGATTGACGGAAGCAATGAAGTCAATGAACCAAAAGCGTATATTAGGGGGACACCCAACGACATCGAGTTTTGTAAGTTCGTTATCGAAGGTAATGAAAATAAGCAAAGTATGTGATTCAAATCATATAACGGACTGTTTTCCGGAAGTAATAACATACGGAGATAGCGAAGTAGAAATGAAAGATATAAAGAGTGCAAAAAACTTTGGTCAAAAAGATTGGGGAACGGAAGCCTTAGGATTGATGTTTGCAAACGGGACGTCAGCGGTATTAGCGTATAATCCATCGTGTAAACAGGATAGATACAGTAATTTAATAACAGGGAGTGATTGTATAGCGATGGTATATGACACGACAGGATTTGGGAAACCGAATAAGAGCGGAAAAGACATAGGGTCATTGCAGGTTACAAAGTTAGGAAAAGCCTGTGCCGTTGAAGTTAATGGGAATTGTTTTTCATCTCCATTAACACCTGCTGACATAAAGCCGTTAAGTAAAGCTGAATGTGAGGCACAAAAGGACGACTTAGGAATAACAAATTGTTCTTTCGACAATGATTATTGGGCAGGGGCTGTAGCAGCTTGTGGCGGTGTTGATAAAATGCCCTCTCCGAATCAATTGAGAGAAATGATTACATCATTATCGTCTGATACTAATTTGGGTATAGAGCTTGTGCCTGGTTCACAATATCCTATTTTCTCTAATGTAGAACAAGGCAATAATACATTACCAGTAATTTTACAAGCTCCAAATACATTTGCCGGTTTTGGGAATATGAGTAAGACTTCATCAGGAATTTTATTTTGTGTAAATTAGAGGGAGATTATTTCCCTCTTATTTAATATGTAATGCAGTTTGTAAATGTCGCATTCTATTTCTGTTTAAATTTATAAAGAAAAAATAAAGATTGTAAAAATTACACTTGCTTTTTTATTGCCATTGTTTTATAATGTAATTGTGAAATAAATCACGATAAGAGAATAAGTAGATTTATGGTATAATTAAGAAGGTTTAACGGAAGTTATAACTAAAAGGAGATAAAATATGACGACAAAAAGCAAAAAGACTGTTGAGAAACTGGAAAAGACTTTAAATAAGTCTACAGTTGTTGACACTGCTGAACAATTGGAATTGCTTATCGAACGAGTAAAAAAAGCTCAGAAGATTTATGCAAATTACACACAAGAGCAAGTGGATGCAATATTTAAAGCAGCAGCAACAGCTGCGGATAAAGCACGTATTCCTTTAGCTAGAATGGCTGTTGAAGAAACAGGAATGGGTGTTTTAGAAGATAAAATTATTAAAAATCACTTTGCCTCAGAATACATTTACAACAAACATAAAAATGCTAAAACCTGTGGTATTATCAGTGAAGACAAAACAAACGGTATCAAAGTTGTTGCAGAACCTTTAGGCGTTATCGCAGGTATTGTTCCGACAACAAACCCGACTTCAACTGCAATTTTTAAATCATTAATTGCATTAAAAACAAGAAACGCAATAATATTTTCACCACACCCGAGAGCAACAAAATGTACAATTGCTGCTGCAAAATTAGTTCTTGAAGCAGCTGTAAAAGCAGGTGCTCCTGAAGATATTATTGGTTGGATAGATGTTCCGTCAATTGAGTTGTCAAATCAATTAATGAAACACGAATCAATTGCATGTATATTGGCAACAGGCGGTCCAGGAATGGTTAAAGCAGCTTATTCATCAGGAAACCCGGCATTAGGTGTTGGCCCTGGTAACGCTTCAGCTGTTATTGACGAAACTGCTGATATTAAAATGGCTGTTTCATCAATTATTATGTCAAAAACTTTTGATAACGGTATGATTTGTGCTTCAGAACAATCAGTAATTGTCGTAGATAAAGTTTATGAAGAAGTTAAAAAAGAATTTATATACAGAGGTTCTCATCTTTTAAGTAAAGCTGATGAAAAGAAACTTATGGCTTTACCATTTATTGACCCGAAACGTGGTACTGCACATCCGGCTATTGTTGGACAAAATGCTCATAAAATTGCTGAACTTGCAGGCTTTGAAGTTCCGGCAAATGCTAAAATTTTGTTGGCAGAAAGACCTTCTGTAGATTGGGAAGATCCATTCTCAAGAGAAAAATTATCACCAATTTTGACAATGTATAAAGCAAAAGATTTTGAAGAAGCCGCTGAAATGGCATACGAACTTGTTATAAAAGGCGGTGCCGGTCACTCAGCAGACCTTTATACAGATGCACGTCATCAGGAAAGAATTGACAGATATGCAGAAAAAATGCCTACTTGTCGTGTATTGATTAACTCACCTTCAGCTCAAGGCGGTATTGGTGATTTATATAACTTTAAACTTGAGCCGTCACTTTCATTAGGCTGCGGTTCTTGGGGTAAAAACGCAATATCAGGTAATATAGGTGTTGAACACTTATTAAACTACAAAACTGTTGCTTAAAGGAGAGAAAACATGTTATTGTTTAAAGTTCCGCCGAAAGTTTACTTCAAAAGAGGTGCTGTTGATTTAGCTCTTCGTGAACTTGAAGGCAAGAAACGTGCATTTATTGTAACTGACAGATTCTTATTCAATTCAGGTGCAGTTGATCACATTGTTAATGTATTAGATGAAATTGGTATTGATCATCAAATCTTCTTTGATGTAAAACCTGATCCTACATTATCTACAATTAAGCAGGCTATGGATATTATAAGACCATACGAACCTGATGTTATTATTTCATTGGGCGGCGGTTCTCCTATGGATGCTGCTAAAATTATGTGGTTAATGTATGAACAACCTGATACAGTGTTTGAAGATATCTCTATGAGATTTATGGATATCAGAAAAAGAATTTGCAGAATTCCTGACCTTGGTAAAAAAGCAACCATGGTTGCAATACCTACAACATCAGGTACAGGTTCTGAAGTTACACCGTTTGCAATTATTACAGATGATGAAACTCATGTAAAATATGCAATTGCAGATTATGCTTTAACACCGAATATGGCAATCATCGATCCTAACTTTGTTGATGGTATGCCAAAAGGTTTAACCGCAGCTTCAGGTATAGACGCATTAGTTCACTCTATTGAAGCTTATGTTTCTTCAATGGCTACAAACTTTACAAATTCAAATGCGTTGGAAGCAACTAAATTAATCTTTAGATACCTTGAAAGATCATACAATGAAGGTGCAAATGATCCTATAGCAAGAGAAAAAATGCACTATGCAGCAACAATTGCAGGTATGGCATTTGCAAATGCATTTTTAGGTTTGTGCCACTCAATGGCTCACAAACTTGGTGCTATGTTTAACATTCCTCACGGTGTTGCTAACGCATTGTTAATTAATCAGGTAATCAAATATAACGCAACTGATTGTCCTAAAAAACAATGTATTTTCCCTCAGTATAAGTTCCCTAATGCTAAGGCTAAATACGGTCAGATAGCTGATGAACTTAATTTGGGCGGTAAAAATGACGATGAAAAAGTCGAGTTGTTGTTATCTGAAATTACAAGATTGAAAAATGCTATCAACTTGCCTAAATCAATCAAAGACTTTGGTGTAACAGAAAAAGATTTCTACGACAAACTTGATGAAATGGTTGAACTTGCATTTGACGATCAATGTACTGGTGCAAACCCTGCTTATCCGTTGATGGAAGATATCAAGAAAATCTACATCGATGCTTATGAAGGTGTTGTAAGAGATTACATTAACGACTAAATATAAAAAAATTATATTTAAACAACGGACAGCCTATTTGCTGTCTGTTGTTTTTTATTAATATTTTATTTTAGCCTTGACAATCGGTCATGTCTTTTTTATTATAAATAGAGGTGGCGACATGGCCAAGTGGTAAGGCAGAAGCCTGCAAAGCTTTTATCCCCCGGTTCGAATCCGGGTGTCGCCTTTTAAGTTTTGTAAATTATTGTTTTTTTATTAACAAATTACACTTTATTTGAGTTTTTTAAGGGTATGATTAAGCCGACATGGTATACGTTTAATTTAAAACCTGGTAATTCACTTAAATTACCGGCCAAGCTGATGCTTAAGAATGGTTATAGTGTTTCTTATGACAATGACATTCTATCGGCATCTTTAAAGAAAAATAATAGTGAGGTTGGTTTTGAAATATTTAGCAAACAACATGATAATATTCATCTTTTGTATATAGATGTTCCAAATAAAAATGATCGTAAACAAGGCTTCGGAAACTTATTACGTGCTTTGTCAGTCATGTTGATGAAGGAAAATAAAGTTTCTAATATGCATTTGGAGGCTTTACCTGAGGCTTTTAAATTCCATTACAAAAACGGTTTTAGAACAGCAAATCCAAATGTTTCCAGTGCTATCGACAGCATGGAATCTGTAATTACATCAGGATTTGATACATTGACAGAAAAAGCATTAGTAACAAAAAATGAACTTGTAAAAGTCGGTGAACCGGCAATCATATCTGCGGACAAATTATTTGATGAATTTTTGGAATATATAATAAAAAATAATATATCAATTAATGATTTAAAACTTCCTTCTACAATATATATGAAATTAAAACCTGCTCAAGTTGAAGAATATAAAATTAAATATAATAAATTTTTAAAAGACTTCGGGGTAGATTATATTATATAAAAATGGACGATACAAGGCTCGAACTTGTGACCCCTTGAATGTCGTTCAAGTGCTCTACCAACTGAGCTAATCGTCCATAAGTAAATTTTACAAAGAATTTACATACAAGTCAATATCATCATCAGAATTCATTTCTGTTGCAGCGACCAGTATTTTATTATCATCAAGTTTTAAACCGCCAATTATTCCGAACGATTTAAGTTTTGAAAGGGTTTCATCAGCATTTTTTACTTGAATAACAAATTCATTAAAAAAGTTTTTATTCAGCGTTTTTATACCTTTTTGTTCAAGTTTATCTGATAAAGTATGTGCTTGTTTAGCGGAAAGAAATCCTGCTTGTTTAAACCCTTTTTCTCCCATAATACTTAAGTATAAAGTGGCACAAAGTCCTATAAGAGCCTGATTAGAACAAATATTACTGGTTGCTTTTTCTCTTTTTATATGTTGTTCTCTAGTTTGGATAGTTAAAGTAAATGCAGTATTTCCATCGGCATCAATAGTTTTTCCGGCAAGTCTTCCCGGCAATTGTCTTAGATACTTTTCTTTACAAGCCATAAAACCAGCACTCGGGCCTCCAAAACTCATTGGTATGCCTAATGTCTGAATATCTCCCACCATTATATCGCATTCAACAGGTTTTAATATTGATAATGTTGAAACATCGCAACAAATAATAAGTAACGTATCAACGGGCTTTATGTTTAAAATTTCACCATAAAAATCCGGTGTCTGAATTAAAACACAGGAATATTCAGATGTGTTGCCAGGCATTTCGTCAAACCATTCAACCGTTATTTTATTTGCTTGTGTGTAAGTTTCAATAACTTTTTTATATTCAGGGTTAAGAGAATTTGCAATCAAGACTTTATCAATTTTTTTAATGCGTACAGCCATTAATATAGCTTCTGCACAAGCTGTTGCGGCATCATAAACAGTAGCATTAGCAACATCCATATTGGTTAAGCGACAAATCATTGTTTGAAATTCATACATAACCTGAAGTGTACCCTGTGAAATTTCAGGTTGATATGGGGTATAAGCGGTGCTAAATTCAAATCGCTGGGCGATTTGGCTTATACAGGCAGGTATAAATTTGTTGTAGCAACCAGCTCCCAAAAAATTTATATATTCTGTTTTATTTTTTTTAGCAAGCGATTTAACATGTTTTTGTGTTTCCAATTCGCTCAAAGCATTATTTAAATCAAAGTTTTGCAGTTTTGCAGTTTGCGGAATTTGTTTGAACAACTCATCAGTGCATTTAATACCTATTTCCCGGCACATTTGTTCTTTTGTTTTATCGCTGTGTACTAAAAAATTTTTCATTATTCAATTTCTTCTTTATAATCTTCGTATTCTAAAAGATCGGCTAATTCAGAATCATCTCCTGTTTTTTCAATTTTTACAAGCCAGCCTTTTTCATAACAGTCTTCGTTTAAGATTTCAGGTGAATCTGCAATTTCTTCATTTATTTCCAAAATTTTACCGCTTACAGGCATATAAATTTCAGATGCTGCTTTTACTGATTCAATAGTAGCAAAAGTTTCACCTTTTTTGTATTCAGTTCCTATTTCAGGTAATTCTATAAAAACAATATCTCCTAATTGTTCAATTGCGTAATCAGTTAAACCTATTGTATATTCGTTGTTTTCTTCCAGTAAGTATTCATGAGTTTTAGAACATAAAATTTTTTCGGTTATACTCATTATTTTCTCCTTGTAACTTTATTTTTTTTGTTAATAAATGGTAGTTTTACAACTTCGGCATCATGTAATCTTTCTCTTATCATAACCTGAACAATAGAACCTGTGCAAATTTCTTTAACATTATTTACATAAGCCATAGCGATATTTGCATTTAACATCGGAGAAACCCCGCCGCTTGTGACTATACCGACTTTTTCCCCTTGGTAATAAACTTCATATTCATGGCGTGCTATAGATTTATCAAGCATTTTTAAGCCTATAAGTTTTTTGGACACCCCGTTTTCAATTTGTTCCATAATAACCTTTTTACCGTTACAATTACCAAATTTATCTTTAGGAATAGACCAGGAAAGTCCTGCTTCTACAGGTGTTGTTGTTTCATCAAGTTCATTTCCGTATAAAGGCATTGCTGCTTCAAGGCGTAAGGTGTCTCGAGCACCGAGTCCAACGGGTTTTATGTTAAATTCTTTGCCTGTTTCTAGTATTTTATCCCATAAATATTCGACATATTCGTTTATAACCAGCAGCTCAAATCCATCTTCGCCTGTATAGCCTGTTCTTGATATATACATTGGAATGTTTAAAAGATTTGATTCAATTATTGTAAAAGAATTTTGATCTGCTGTATATCCTAATTTATGCATTAAATCAATTGATTTTGGACCTTGTACGGCAATTAAGGAAAGATTGTGAGATTGGTTATCAAGATTAATATCATAACCTTTTTGATTTAATGCCATCCAGTTTATATCTTCATCAACACGAGAGGCATTGCATATTATTAAGTAGGTTGTATTTTTTAATTTGTAAATAATTAAATCATCAATTATACCGCCTTTATAGTTAGTTAACTGGCAATAGACAGCTTTTCCATCGCTCAATTTAGATATATCTTGCGGCACAATTTTATTTAAATATTCTTCTGCATCTTTACCTATAACAAAGACTTCACCCATATGAGAAACATCAAAAACACCTACATTTTCACGTACATTTTTGTGTTCATCTAAAATTGATGAATATTGTACAGGCATATTCCAGCCTGCAAAGTCTACCATTTTAGCTTTAAGTCCAATATGTTTTTCGTGTAGATATGTCTGCATGATAACCCCCATATTTATTGTCTAATTTTCTCAGACAATTGTCAAGGGGTACGGGTTGACATTTTTTAATCTAATTCTTTTAACTTTTTATACAATTCTATTTGTTTTTCGGATAAGGATTTTGGAATAACAATTTTTATCCGGGCATTCAAATTGCCGTAGCCGCCGCCTTTTTTGGGTAGTCCTAATCCTTTGAGCCTTAGCATTTGACCTGTTGATGTCTTAGGCGGGATTTTTATCCCTATTTTGCCGTGAAGAGTTTCTATATCTTTTTTAGTCCCAAGAACAGCTTCCGGCGGTGTTATTTCAATATCTTTTGTCAAGTCGTCGCCGTCGATTTCGTAATTGTTGTCTTTCATGTGTACAATTAAATAGAGGTCGCCTTTTTGACCGTAATCGTCGGTTTTGCCCTCGCCTTTAACTCTTACTTTTTGACCTTCTTTTATTTCAGCCGGAAGTTTTACCTTAATGGATTTTTGCTCTGATTTTATACCTGTACCGCCGCATGCAGAACAAAAACCGCCTCCAGGCGGGCATTGATGACATTTTTCCATTTGATTAAATCTTACGGTTATTGGTTTTTGGTCAAATAAATCTTTTGCGGTTACATTTAACGTCATTGTTACATCAAGGTTTTCAGGTTTTGGCTGACGGCGTGTGCGAGTGCTTTGCTGCTGTCCTCCGCCAAAATCAAATCCGCCAAAATCCATACGGCTTTTTCTACCGCCGGATTGTGCTTGTCCCATCATCATATCACCGAATAGTGAGCTGAAAAAGTCGGAAAATCCGCCCAAATCCTGCCCGCCAAAGTTGAAGGTTTGATAACCCTGACCTCCGCCAAAGTTAAATTGTTCAAATCCCGGCGGCGGGGTGTATTCTGCACCACCTTGCCAGTTTGAACCTAAGCTGTCATATCTTTGGCGTTTTTGTTTGTCGCCTAAAACTTCATAGGCTTCATTTATATCTTTAAATTTTGCTTCTGCTTCTTTTGTTTTATTTACATCAGGGTGGTATTTACGTGCAAGTTTTCTGTAGGCTGATTTGATTTCGGATTCTGTTGCCCCTCGCTTTACACCTAATATTTCATAATAATCTTTGTATTGCATATTTATCTCCTATTATTATGATAATATAAATTTTTTTA
>CALUSG010000076.1 GCA_944323365.1 Candidatus Gastranaerophilales bacterium | reverse complement strand
ATCGAAAAGAACACCGAATCCACCTTCAAAACTTTTGGTTAATTGTTCTTATAATATATTTTTTAACGGACTTTGTCCGAAAAAACTTTCCCCTTTTCCTTGGCGGCCTTTTCGGTCGTTTTTTTTTATTCAGAAGTTATAGAAAGATTGGCAATTTCAATATCATCATAATCAATATATGCTGTCTGCATCATATTTCTACCTGTTTTTATAGTTATTTCATTTGATTGATCAGCTCTTATCAAATTATTTGGTAGTTGTATTTTTTGATTATCACCATTTAGTTGGATTTCTGCTATCTTAGTACCATTAAAAAAAACTTCAGGTGCACTTGCATAAGACGTCGTTATTTTATTTTGCCCCATTGATCTTGCTAATGCAGTATCTATACCTACTATTGACCCTATTACTAAATAATTCTTTTGACCCAGTGTAGAAGATTTCATAACAAATTTTTTAGTATAATACGGACCGCTTGAACGTAATTTAAAATTACCTGCATTCGCTGATGCATCAGAATAATTATCATCTCCTAAGTGCATCATACTTGATTCTATTATTATATCTGAAATGTTACTTTTTTGTATACCTAAAACTAACGGCCTTGATGCTAACATTTCATTCACTGTTAATGAAAATGGTCTATATCCGTCTTTTTCTACTGACATGATTGTTGTTCCTTTTATAGCACCTAATGCAAATTCCCCGTTTTCATCTGTATAAGTACTGTAATTGTATTTTGGCACTGTAACTTTTGCATTTCCTATAGGTGCATTTGATTTAGCATCTACGACCATGCCCGATTTATTTATATCCATTTTTGATATACCTCCCGAAACTGTCGCCGCTAAATTCTGTGGAGTTAATATCATCATTATGCTCAGTATTATAATTACTTTTTTCATATGTCTTCAATATTTATTTAATTTTTGATTTTTAAAACAGAAATATGGTATTTTTTTAAGGATATTTTTAAAAAAGTAAAAATTTTATTTGTAATTTAAATATGTTTTTGTTAATATAATTTTATTAAAAATCTTATACTTATGCCGATGTGATGAAATTGGTAGACGTGCTAGACTCAAAATCTAGTGTGGTTCACCCCACGTGCCGGTTCGACTCCGGCCATCGGCATTTTTTATTGAAAAATTTTTTATTTTATCGGAGTCGAACCTCCGGTTCTCACCTCTAGTAAAACAACACTTAGTTATTATTTTGAAAAAAATATAATTTTTATATAGAACAACACTTAATTTTATGACTTATTCGGCAGAATTTCCATTATCATTTACTTTTTTTCGACAAATTTCTTTTTCCATCCAATACAAAACAATTGCTGGGATTAATGTAAATTGAATTATTAATAATTTCCATATTCCAAATAACATAACAAATACTTGACCAAAATCATCACTTTCAATTTCATAAAATTTTTCCAATATTTTTGCACAAAAATTGAAATCTAATGAACTTATTATTGAGACTAATATAAAAATTACAACACTAACGATAAAGCTTTTTATAAAAAAATTTTTATATATTCTAACAGTTTCTATATTCATTTATCCTCACATAAAATTTTAATGACAACTTTTTTAACATTTCCTTCTGTAATTTTAATTTGCGGTTTATGAGCTTCATAAGGATACAATAATACAAAATTTTCATTACCTAAAACAACGTTATTAACAAATTTTGTACTATCATCATAAAACATTACATCTCTAACTGTATCATATGGAATCTTTATTTTTAAATTATCTATGTGGGTATATTCTAAAGATTCTTTTCCGGAGAGCAAAATTTGAATATCTATATATTTTTTATGGGATTCAAACAAACAGTTTTCTCTGCTTTTTGGTTCATAAGCATCTATATTTGCATAAATACATTCGTCAATTTCATATCTGCCACAAGGCATTTCTGACGTCAAATTTTTTATAAAATTTTTGGCATTATTTGGAATTTCATTATACTTATATATATTTTTTAAATTATCAGTTATCATTATTAAAATACCTTTACCGGTTCATTAATTATCATTCTGCAATCATGTACTATATCTTTACATATTTCATACTGCGTTTTGCCCTGACAATAATTAGGTGATTTAATTATACCAATCGCACAAGCCGCACTTTGAAAGTTTGCATTCCGCATTAATAATTTTATTTGCCTTAAATCTGTCGTATAATCGTCATAAACTACATTTATGCTCAAATGTTCATTATTATTCCCGCCCGATCTTGATACCGTGTCATATCCAGGGACAACTTTACCGGAGTATAATAAATAATACGGAAAAACATCATTAAACAACTCACTCTTTCCTGATTTTCCATTAACATCTATGTATATAGTAAATGCACTTTTATCATCTTCTTCCACCCCTGCCCCGGATAATATACTTAAAGGTTCCATTTCATTTGCTATATATATTTTTAAACCATTAGATAAAATTATATGAGGTGTTAAAGAACTAAAATCACCAGTAGCCGCAGCTGTTGCTACACTAGACATAGATGCATTACAATTACTTTCTGATATATTATATGTTTCTACAATTTTTTCACAAAGATTAGATTCATTTTTTACAAAACAAATTCCCTGAGCATAACTAGTAACCCGATTTACAAGCTGCAATTGAGTAAGATTATATCTCAATGAACGAACATTTGTTTGCTTATTTGTTACCTCGGCATTTGCCCAAATCCAAACTGCATTATTAAAAGGTGTAAACCCTAAATTAAAAAGCGGGGATAAATCTGCTGGGTAATTACCCGAGGTATTTGCCTCTATTAATACATCCGACGGATATACACCAAGATAATTTATTAAACTAGCTATATCTGCCGCACTAAACAAATACTCTTTACCTCCGCATTCATCAACTGCCCCAGCCCAATAATCATAATTTTCTGTACAAAAACTTATACCTAATTTTGTTCTTTTATTAGTACATTCTGATTTAGTCAATGGTGTAGGTGAAAAAGCACCCTTTTCTGTATCTACACATCTTCCGTTTATTTTTATATCACATGGTACATCAGGCCTTATTTCATCTTTTATATCAGGATACGCATTAGCTGAAATATCCTTCATCATTGTATATCCCATATAATATGCCGCACTATCTATTTTATCAAATTTCTTCTTTGTCAATGGCATTGACACGGTTATAACAATAGTTATAACAAGCATTACGGTCACTAATTCCGTCAATGTAAACGAAGTCTTTTTCATTCTTCTAATTCCTTTATTGCTTTTTCATATTGTTCTGTATTTGGAGCTTTACCATGCCAGCCGGCATTATTTTCCATGAAACTGACGCCTTTTCCCTTAATCGTATTTGCAATTATTGCTGTTGGTTTTTCATTAGCCTTTGCATACTCCAAGGCCTCATATATTTCTTTTATATTATGCCCGTTTATCTCTTTTACGTCCCAGTTAAATGCCTTTAATTTCTTATCTAATGGCTCTAATGATTTAATATCTTCTGTGCAACCGTCTATTTGTAATTTGTTTCTATCAATTATAACGGTTAAATTATTTAAGTTTCTTTGAGGAGCTTGCATAAACGCTTCCCAAATATTACCTTCCTGCAATTCTCCATCTCCTGTCAAAACAAATACATGAGCAGGATTCTCGTCTAGTTTTAAAGCAAGTGCTATTCCACATGCCAATGATACCCCCTGGCCTAATGAACCCGTACAAACCTCTATTCCGGGACACCATAAGCATGGATGACCTTGTAATCTTGTTCCTAGTTTTCTGAATGTTTTGAGTTCTTCTTTTGGAATAAAACCAATTTGTGCCAATACTGAATAATAAATAGGTGATACATGACCTTTTGACAATACAAATCTATCTCTTTTTTCATAATTTTCAGGGGCAGTACAATATGTATTCATACATTTATGGAATAAAACGGTCATTATATCTGCACTTGAAAGTGAACCGCCTATGTGGCCTGATTTCGCATTATACACCATTTTTAATATATTAATACGATTTTCTTTTGCTAAATTTTCTAACTCTTTGACTTCTTTGTCTGTTAACATATTAACTCCATTTTTCTTTTAAAACTCTTAATACAAATAACGGCAATGTTGGAAATATACGTTTAAACCGTTTTGGTTCTTTTATTGTTCTATATAACCATTCTAATCCTAATTTTTGATAAATCTTTGGGGCTCTTTCAACTTCGTTCGCCCATACATCAAAACTCCCTCCAACTCCTATCATTATTGCATTAGGTAGTTTTGACTTTAATTTATATATTAATTCTTCTTGTTTTGGTGATCCCATTGCGACTAATATTAATTCAGGTTCTTTTTGTATAGTTTCTTCAATTACCTTATTCTCATCATTAAAATATCCATCCTGAGAATACACTATATTTATGTTCGGAATTTCTTCCTTTAAGTTATTAATGGCTTTTTCCATAACATAAGTTTTTGCACCAATTAATGCTATCGGCTTACAGGATAATTCTAACAGCATTCTTTTGGCAAATTCTATACCTGCTATACGTTTTACACTATGTCCTAAAATCCTTAAACCTAATTGGACTCCAACACCGTCAACAATAATTAATTCAGCTTCTTTTATTATTTTCTCAAATTCTTTATGTTTTAATGCATAATCTATCATTTCAGGATTAATTGTAACAACATGACCCTTCTTAGCCTTTATATATTCAATAGATTCAGGCATATCATACGTATCAATAGGAAATCCTAATAAATTCACTCTCTCCATATATTGATTATAACCCATTATTGGAATTTGGTAAATACATTATTCTATTATTTTAGCTAATTTAAATAAATAATCATCTTTATTATTTCGCTGTAAGCCTATCGGTATAAAATTTTCTTTAAATTTCTCAACCGCATACCTATCTGTCATACCGGATATATAATCTGTAACAATGCGTTCTATTTTTATTTCTTCGCACATTGGTTTTAACATATCACAATACAAAAAGAATAATTCTCTGATTACTTTTCTAGCCTTTTTTTCTTCTAGTTTTGCTGGAGAATCTATATAAACATTATCAAACATCCATTGCCTTAATTTTGTTGTATAATACCAGCCTTCCTCACTCATTGCAACTTTAGAAGAATTTATTGAATTATTTACAATCTCTGAAATCATTTTATTTAATCTTTTAGACTGTATTGATGTAAAATACTTTATACAATCTTTAGGCAAATCCTCTTCTGATATGATACCAGCCCTTATTGAATCTTCTATATCATGATTTATATATGCCACTTTATCAGCAAGTTGTACAATTTGTGCCTCGGGTGTTTTGGGAGTATAACCCCACGTATGAGTTAAAATTCCATCAATTGTTTCCTGACAAAGATTAAGATTTTCCAACACCTCAACAACTCTTACACTTTGAATATTATGATGGAAACCGCCTTTTACCAGTTCATCTAACACACCTTCTCCGCAATGCCCAAACGGAGTGTGCCCTAAATCATGGCCTAATGCAATTGCTTCCGTCAAATCTTCATTAAAATCTAATGCTCTTGCTATTGTTCGGGCAATTTGAGAAACTTCAAGTGTGTGCGTCAAACGTGTTCTGAAATGATCATCAAATGGAGATAAAAAAACTTGTGTTTTATGCTTTAATCGTCTAAATGCCTTTGAATGTAATATTCTATCACGATCTCGCTGAAAACACGTTCGCAAATCACATTCACCTTCAACCTTTTTTCGACCTTTTGAAAATCTAGCTTTTGTAGCATACTCATTTAGATTATCTATTTCTCGCTGTTCGATTTTATATCTAATTGTTTCTGTGTCAATAGTCATATAATTATTATACCAAAAACATAAAATTATGCTGACTTGGCATTAATTTCAGCTTTTACTGCATTTGCATGTTTATTATCTTCAACTTTTTTATTGTGCAATTTCCTTGATTTATCAATCCTAACACCTAAATCTCCTACAATAAAACTTGAAATACCACTTATTACTAAGGCTTTAAATGCTGATACAAGACTTACTGTTAAAAATAATGATGTTGCAACACCACCTATTACAGGTATTCCATATTTTAACATTGCTGATTTTCTTTCTTCACTGTTATCCGCTCTTGTTAAACCTAGGCCGACACCACCTATTGCTCCTAATACTGATAACACATCTGTCGGACCTGAACCTAATTTTAAATCACGTAATTTATCAAAAAATTTATCATTTTCTGTATTTATTGCTTTATCTAAAGTTTTTACTGCTGAATTCGCTTTACCTAATAACTTTGTGTACTCTTGTTCAGGCAATAAACCTTCATATATATGAAGAATCTTTTGCATACCACTCTTTGAATTTCGTGACATTAATTTTTCTAACTCTCCGATAGAAGATAATATTTGATTTACAGCTTGTTCATTATATTGTGAATTTTTCAAAATTTGGGATAATTGTTTTAATTTTAAACTTATTTCTGAATTAATTGTTGCTAAAACTTTATCATCATTCGGTGCTATTTTTTTGTATGCTGAAAGATTGGATTTTAGTTCTCTAATTAATTTATTAGCCTCCATATCTTTTGGATTAACTATCATAGACATATCATCAAGGATTTTTCTTGACGCTTTATAATTATCCATTACTGTATAACTTATAGCATTTCTCAAATTATTTACTTCTTTATTTAATGCTATTTTATCCGCTGCCAAAAATTCTTCTGCAACAAATGACTGATTTAATTTTGAACTTTTTAATTTTTTTAATTTTTTAATACCGTCTTTTCCTACTTCATAAACTTTTTCATCCAATCCATCATTTGCTCGTTTCATTTTTAAATAACGAACATTTGTTGCTTTTTTACCAAAACCGTCTTTTAACAACGAATTTACGTTATTTTTATATTTTTCTAATTCTTTAACCCATTCTGAGGCCGTCTTTTCAATATCCCCGATTTTTATCATCTTATTCGGGTCTTGAGATAAAATCTTTTTATTTATTTCATCGAAGTTAGTAAACAATTGGCTAAATTTATTTGTAGATTTAGTATATTTTCGGTTTACTGTTGTCCTTGCAAGCTTCTCAAAAACTCTTGTTATTTTTTCATGTATTCGTCTTGTTAATTTAGTCTTTAACATTATCCTTTTAAATATCAAATCTTTATAAGATGATACATTATTAATACTATTTGCTTTTTCTCCAAATTTAGTTAATTTTTGCAACGTATATTTATAAAATGATGTCAAAAAGCCTGTTTTACCTTTTTTAATACGTTTATTAACCCTTTCTTCTATTGTTTGTGCCAAATTTTCAATTCTCTTTGACGTATTTTTAGGTAATCTTTTAGTAACTAAAAGAGTGACTACGGTGGCTAATAATGCACTACCGGCGATTATTAAACCTACTTTTCTGTCTTTTTTATCTTCATCTTTTATTCTCGTTTCAAAAATATCCTTTACGGTTTTTGGAGCAAGAAAAAAATTAGTATTCTTTTCGGAATTACCATAAACCACTGAATTTGAAATATTGGTATTTTGAATATTACCTATCATACGCACCTTATATAGTTATTAACAACTAAAATGGTTTGATATTGCCATTTTTTACATCATTTATTAAGTTTTATTTCATTATAAATTTCTATAGCTGCTTCTTTTGATGAATTTTTATTTGATAGTAATTCTTTAACCTCACCAAGCTGGTTTATCATGTTTTCTCTATATGAATTATTATATAACAATTTTTCAATTTGGTACGTAATATTTTGAACTGTCACTTTACCTTGTATTATTTCAGGAACAATCATTTTATCCGCAATAATATTAGGTAAGGATACTTTTTTTATACATCTTACTATTAAATAAATAAAATAGAACAACCAAGGCCCACGATAAGCTATTATCATAGGTGTTTGATACAAACAAGCCTCAAGTGCTACTGTTCCGGAGGCTAATATTAATGCATCGGATGAACTTAATAATGCATGATTTTCGCCCTTTATAACTTTAATATCAGTACCTTTTAAATATTTATTAAAAACTTTATCATCTAAATTTGGAGCATGCGAAATACAAAATTGTAAATCAGGATGACTATTTTGTAATTTTTTTGCCGATTTTATAAATACATCCATTAATTGTTTTAATTCAAAAACTCGAGAGCCCGGGAATATTGATACTAATTTTTTGTTAATATCTAAATTATGTTTTTTAAAAAATTCTTGTTTATCTGCTCTTTCAGGAAGTTGTGAAATTAAAGGATGTCCGCAATAATGCGTATTTATTCCATAACGCTCATACATTGTTTTTTCAAAAGGAAAAATACAAAGTACTTTATCTATACACTTTTTAATAACATTAATCCGCCATTTACGACTTGCCCAAACCTGCGGCGGTATATAATAATATACTTTAATACCTGCTTTTTTTAAAAATTTCGAAACATTTAAGTTAAATGCTCCATAATCAACACACAAAACCAAATCCGGCTTATATTCGTTTTTTAAATAATCAACTAATTTTTTGGCCAATATTATATGATTCCATATTATCATTGGAGAAATACCAACGGCAGACATTTTTTTATGATCAACAAATATTTTTACACCGGCATTTTTTAAATTTTCACCGCCTATGCCTTGTATCTCTATATCAGGACATATAGATTTCAATTCTTTTACAACACATGAAGCATGAATGTCACCTGAATATTCACCGGTTATAATAAAAATTTTTTTCATATTATACCGCCATTATTACAATATTATTTTTATCAGCAAAATCTATTACTTTTTCTTGATCTACTATTATAGTTTCATTTGCCTCTACGGCCAAAAGACTTGCTTTATATTTTTTCATTGTTTTTAATGTTCTTAATCCAACTGCAGGAATATCAAAACGTTTATCCTGTTTTGGCTTTGATACTTTTATTACAGATGCTTTAGATCTTGCAAGCTTTGCTCCTCGTTTTATACATGCATCCGTACCTTCTATTGCCTCTACTGCCATTATCATTTTGTCTTTAATTACTACTGATTGACCGACATCAACTCCGCCCATCTCTTTGGCAAGCCAAAATCCATAATTAACATCTTCTAATTGAGATTCTGTAGGCTTATGTTTTCCTAATACTCCTGCCGGAATCATTAAATTCTTTATAAAAATTGTTTGATCCAAAACTTTTATTCCGGCTTTTTCAAATTCACTTACTATTAAAAGCATTACTTCATCGTCATTTAAACGCTTTATATTACGTAAAAGTTCTATTGCTCTTGCATCAAACTTATATAATTTTAATAGAACACTTTTATGTACTTTACCTAAAAAAGTTGCTTGTTTAATTTCTTCTTCTTTTAATATTTTTTCTATTTTATTTATTTCACCCGGATGACAGCTGTAAACACGCTTACAATATTTTTTTAATTGTTTTACATTGTCGTTAGCCAATGATATACAAATCACCTCAAAGCCGTTTTCCGCTGCATACTGTGCCATTTTTACCGGCAAAATTCCATCTCCTGCTATTAATCCTTGTTTATTTTCCAACATTACAGACACTTTTAATCACCTCAACATATTTATTTCTTCTACCTGTTTGCTATTTAATAAAACAGCTCCACCTAAAACTTTTGTATTTATTACAACCTGAGCATATGATTCTGCAAGCTCAAGCTTTAAATACGCATCTTTTAAACTTGATGCACCAACTATAAAGCCATGATTTGCCATTAATACCGCATCATAATCTTTAAAATAAACCGATGTTTTATCTACTAATTCTTTTGATGACGGAAGTGCATATTCTGCTAATGGTATACCTCCGAAATAAAAAACATTTTCCGCCATTATCGGTTCGTCCAATGCCTTTCTACAAGAGGCGAACGTACTTAAATAAGGTGAATGAACATGCAAAATGTAATTTATATCCGGACGAATTTTATAAAATTCAACATGCAACATTTTTTCACTTGATGGTTTCTTTGCCCCTTCAACGACATTACCATTAAAATCTATTATAACAAAGTCATCTTCTGTTAAATAACCATTTGCAGAACCTGATACGGTTATTATTATTTTATCCCCATATCTTGCTGAAAAGTTACCTGATACTCCGGGAGTCAAATTCTTTTCTCCTGCGAGTTTACCATATTTTATTAATTCTTTTTTTATATTATTCATCATATACTTTCCTTATCAGGATCTTCTATATTAATAACCTGTGCATACTCTAGCTTTTTAACACTCGGTTGCTGCGGTTTATTTTGCTCAAAAGCTATATTATCTTCTTTTTTTCTTTCTGAACGGCCTAGACGCTCAGGATTTTTTATCTCCATTTTGTTAAAATCAACTACTGTACCTTTTGTATCAAACATCATCGCAACTGTAAAATATGTTGTTCTACGCATAAAATCATAACCCAAATTGACTTTAAAATCATCAGGGCCTATAGAAAATATAAACGCATTTTCTTGAAATAATTCACCGTTTGGAGAGTCATTTGATAATGTTACTGAACCGGCCCAGCCTACAGTAAGATATTTATTAAGTCTTAATGCCTCTCTTATATAGATGTTTGAACGTCCATAACGATACATATCATATACAGGCATAGGCGTTTCATCAGAAAAACCTGACATAAAATATCCAATATCTTGCATCCAATATTTATATTGTGTATGGATACGAGGACCAATTCTTCCTATAAATTGCGTATCACCTGTACCATAAACAGCTGCGGATCCTTGCATTACAAGACCTAACTCGAAAGATTTTCTATTAGCTTTATCTTCATATTTATATAAAGATTGATTTGCTTCTGCCATATATCTAAATCTTGTAGTTCCTATGTTGGAGCTTCTTATATTTTCTGAATGCATATTCCACTCACCATCTTGAGCATATGCCATTGAAGCTCTATGGCGAAATTGTAACTTTCTACCTTCTAACAAAAAGTCATTAATTGTTTTATTGTCATCGTAGACCAATTCGGCTAAATATTTTGGCATCCTACGGCCTAAAAACCAATCATCCATATATGCATTTGAACCATATTGTAAAGATAATTTGTCATCTAATTGCTGTTTACCTCTTAAGACAAATACATCTGAAGAAGAGCCATACATTAACTGTGTATCATTAAATGCCGATTTATATTTTATAGCTCCTCCGAATCCGATATCATTTTTATAATTAAGCATAGGAATTAACTTAACTGTTGAGCCAAAAGGAGCCTGAAAAACAAACCCCGGACCTGCAAACATACCAAAACGAGCAATTGAACCTAGTTCAGGATAATTCGCTTCTACATACTCCTGCTCTTTATTTGTATATGCTGTAAATGATGGAAGTTTAAACAAATATTTATCATTATAAAATACCTGGGCATCTTTAAATTGTACAGTATCATGATCTTTATTAGCATTAACATTTATACGATCAGCCACTATACGAAGTTTTGCATTATCTTCTCCCATTAAAAGATTTTTATCTTCATCGCTAATTATCATTCTTGAAAAATCAGGTCCTATCATTCTAGTAATAAAATTAAATTTATTAGATTTTTCAGAATACATACTTCCGTCAGTTAAAATGAGTTTATTGTTTTCACTTAAAGCTTTTTTAGCCCGTACATTCATTGCTGTAGGAGCTGCTGTTATATTATCCATTAAAATATTTTCTTCATTCATATTTATTTGGATATAGTCACCATAAACAGGCATATTTCCTTTCGTTAAAACAACATTCCCAATTGCCTTTAAAACATTAGAATTTTGATTGTAAATCATTTTATCCGCAGTTAACTTGACACCTTGCGATGGTAATACTAATACAGGTGAGCCTATAGCTTCAATTTCACCGGTGTCTTCATTCATGTTAACGTTATCACAATCAAGCATCATTTCATTGTCCGTTTTTTGTGTTCTTATACCGCCGACAATTGTGTTATCCTTTATTTCAACATCATTTTTGGATTGATTTATTGATTGCTTAGATTCAATTTTTTCATTTACCAGCTGATTATCTTCTTCATCAAAACCTTCAAACTCACTATTATAAAAATCTATTTCTATATCGTTAATATCTTCATCCGTAACCTCGTACGGAGAAACCGGTTTTAAAAATTTTGCACGTTTTTCAGCCGCTTTTTTTTCTCTCATTTTTAATGCATATTGAATTTTTAAACGAGTTTTCTTAAATAACGGCATATGACCGCTTCTACTTCCCAATTCATTTTTCTTCTGCGGAGTTTCATCTACGAATTTAGCTTCAGGTAATATAGATGATTCAAAAAATTTTTGATCAACATCCATTATATCTTTAAACGTTTCTTCAACTTGCTGGGCGGCGAGTCCCGGCAATGTCGTCAATATAATAGTCATTAATATAACAAATATTTTCTTCAATTTATTACCTTCTTATATATAATTCAACGGATTATTAGGTTTACCGTTAATTCTAACTTCAAAGTGACAATGCGGTCCCGTACTATATCCAGTTGTACCTTCCAAACCTACTACCTGACCTTTTTTTACATAATCACCCTGTTTTACTTTAATTGTTGACATGTGTGCATATAAAGTTGTCATAGGATTACCATTTATTGTACCATGGTCTATAATAACAACTTTTCCGTAGCCGCCATACCAGCCCGAATATATTACTTTACCCGAATTAGAAGCTAATATATTTCCATAATTAGGCCCACCGATATCAACACCTGAATGGAATGTTCTGCTGTTGAATATTGGATGAGTTCTCCAGCCAAAAGGTGAAGTTATCCTTCCGCCGATAGGTTTTAAAAATCCGGTAGACGCAACTTGTACACTTGTATCCTGCGGTTTCTTACTAATCATTGTCTGTAAGTTCTCAGATTGGCGTGCAAGTTCTCTTTCTGTACGTTCATAATATCTTCTATCAGTTTTAAGTTTATTTATCATATTTTGGTTTTGTGCAATTGCTCTTTGAATATCTCTTTGCTGTGAATTTATATTTTTAATTGATTGAGCCAAATATTTCTTTTTAGATTCCACATCTTTTTTCATTTGAGCTATTTTTTGAGCTTTATTCTTAACCGTTACCATACGATTATAGTCATTTTTTATAATAAGATGTTCAAAATAAATTACATCTAACAACGCATTGATATCTTTTGCCGACAAGATCAATTCGAACATACCTGTTCTTTGAGATTTAAACACTTGCCTTATACGATTTTTCAATTGTTTATCTATTGAAGTAAATTCATTTGTCGCATTTGAAAGCTGTCTTTCCAAATCATTAAGTTGTGCTTCTATAGTATTATATTGATTTTTTGACGCTTGCAAATCGTTTGAAGCATTCTCCAGTTTTCTTTGGTTTTTATATAACTTATTTTTTTCAGCACTTTCTAATATTTTCAGCTGATTAATCTTTTCCCTGGTTTGTTTTTGCTTTTGCGTAACATTTGTTGACGCAAAAGAATCTAATGGTACAATCCATAAATTAAGAATAAATACCGACAATAACAATATAATTAATTTATTTATAATTTTTGTTATCTTCATTTTAATAAAACCGGCAGTAACATCAACCCTACGGTCCAGGCTATAAATGTTACCGCTATTATTGCAACGATTATTTTCTGATTTTTTCTGAAAAATTCCATTATTTTCCCCATTTATCTATAATATCATACTATTAAAAAAATGAAAGTGCAATTATTTAAAATAAATTTGCAAAAAATTGTAAAATCATTTAATATAGCGTTATGGAAGATAAATTTACCAATTTTGAATTTGATGAAAAAATATTATTAAAAAATGATATAAGCGGAATTAATCAGTTTTTACTGGAAAACAATGCCAAACAAATTGAAAAAATTTACGAATTTTTAGAAGGACAAAATAAACTTCTTCTTGTTAACGGATTTATTGGCACAGGTAAAAAAAGTATAGTTGAGCATACACTATTTTATCTCCCGGAAAAAACTATTGTGCTTAATTACAATTGTTTTGAAACAACCATTTTAGATGATATTCTTTTAACTTTTTTTGATGAGTTTAAAAAGCTTACTGCATTAGAAAAAATAACTGTTCCTAAAATTAAAACTGAAAATTTTACACAAAAAATTAATGCATATTTTCAATCAATTAATCAACCTATTGTAATAGTAATTAATTCTTTTGAAGCGATTCTTAAATCTAACAAAACCGAAGTTCTCGGTTTCATAAACCATTTATGCAGTTTCAAAAACATAAAAGTTATACTAATTTCTCGTAATTTTGACTTTACGGATTTTTCAGAAAAAGTTAAATATGATAAAGTTACAGTTCTTGCTCTTTCAAAATCTATATTTGAAAAATATTTAAGATTTGAAAATTTTAAACAAATAGGACCTTTATCCGATGAATTATACAAACAAACTAAAGGATATTTTTTATATACAACTTTAGCTATAAAAACCATGAAACTTAGAAAGTTTGGACTCATTGAATTTCTAGATGGATACACAAAAAGCTTTTTATCTTTCAAAGATTTTATTTTACGTGAAGCATTGTCATTAGTTGACCCTGTAAACGGACATTTGTTCAGATTTTTAGCAACAATAAGACATCCGGTAAGCGTAAAACTTTTAAAAACACTGCAATTGTATAATGAAGATAAAATATTATTTTTTTTAGACAACCTACTTCTGACAAAATTTGACGAATACATTTATCTTCAAGATTATTATAAATCCATAGCTGAAAATTCTATTCCTGAAAATGTTTCAATAAAATTACACAAAGGCTGCATTGATTTATACAATACTCAACTGCCATTAAAACCAATGGAAAGAGATATATTAATTTCAAGGCAGACAATGAGAAACGAAATAGAATATCATAGCATGTTTTTACCTAAACAGCCGATTTTTAAAGCAAAAGATATTACGGAAAAAGCCGAATTCAAAGAATATAGCGACGAAGCCGAGCAAATCAAAGAAGATATTATACAATCAAAAGAAAAAAAAGATGAAAAAATTAAAAAAATGTCATTTATTTTTGATGACGATGATACAGGTATCCTTGATAAAATTGCAGATTCTATAAAAGATTATGTTATAAATCAAGACAGATTAGCACAACTTGAAGCAGCTGAAAATAGTTTAAACTTAACTGAATTAATTAATATAGCAAAAAAAGAAGAAAATTCATTTAATTATAAACATGCAATTTCACTATATTTAAAAGCTGTCACAAAAAAATATGACGATGATTATTATACATTTCTTCCTACAATATACACAAATTTGGCATACAACTATCAAAAACTATCCGACTGGTATGATGCTCAAAAATATTTTGAAATGGCGGAAGATTTTTATAAATCAACAGGCGACATAGAAAAAGTTAATGAAATAAAATACAATATAGCAAATGTACTTTATATGACATTTAAATATGCAGAAGCAAAGGCAATACTAACAGAGATAGAAAAGCAACCTACATCAAATGATTTAAAAATAAAAGTTTTGAATGCTCTTGCCAATCTTTCCTCTGATAACAAAATTTCGTATAATTACTACAAAAAAGCTCTTGAAATTCCATCAACAGACAAAACTATTTTATCTGAGCTGTATTATAAATTTGCACTGTCAAATGAATATTTAGGCGATGAAAAGACTGCAGCAGAATATTACAGAAAATGCATAGCACTGGATTCAAATCCAAAACTTAACCCAAATCTTTCAGCTGCATTATCAAATTTAGCACTCTTATATGATGAAATTGGCGAAACAAAAACTGCAGTTAAATATTTTACTGAAAGCCTGAAACTTGACGAAACAAACAAAAATCTTAACGGTGCATATTCATCCTCTCTAAAACTTGCAGAAATATTTGCTGTTGATAATCCTGAAAAAGCTCTAGAATATTACAAAAAAGCCTTAGATTACGCAAATTATCTCAATGAACCGTTTTACATAATCTCTACAGCAACAGCTTTAGGTGACTTTTATTCCGACAGAAAAGAATATTCTTTGGCTTTAGATTACTACGAACAAGCATACAATAATGCTAAAAACGGCATTTATACCGACAACGCTGATAAAATTAAAATAAGAATTGAAGATATAAAAATACTCGCAAGAAAGGTTTAATAAACTTGAAAAATAAAGAATATTACAACAATTATATTGAAGCATTCTTAGAACAAAATTCAAAATTAAATCTAATCTCAAAAAATGATGAAAAAGTTTTATGGGAAAAACATATATTTGACAGTCTTGCAATTGAACAATTTTTTATAAAATACGGGACTGATTTCAAAACATTACTCGATATAGGCACAGGAGGAGGTTTTCCGGCAGTACCTATAGCTATTACATACCCTCAAATTCACGTTACAGCCCTTGATAGCATACGGAAAAAAATTAATGCTATTGAAAATATTAAACAAAAATTAGAAATAAAAAATCTTACAACTATCTGTGAAAGAGCTGAAAACATTAAAAATAAATATGATATTATCACATCACGTGCTGTGGCTAAATTAGATAAAATTTGTGATTATGCACTTCCTTTATTAAAAAAAGACAGTTATTTTATAGCATACAAATCACTTAAAACTTCTGAAGAAATTGCTGATG
The DNA here is from genome assembly GCA_944323365.1 of Candidatus Gastranaerophilales bacterium. Lineage (GTDB taxonomy): Bacteria > Cyanobacteriota > Vampirovibrionia > Gastranaerophilales > Gastranaerophilaceae > SIG32. Next base: position 261 of record CALUSG010000076.1, on the reverse strand, counting down.
CACAAAAAATTCTCAAAAAATATAATGCAAAAATTATTGATATAATAGAATATAAATTACCTTTGCAGGAAAACTATACTAGAAACTTAGTAATAATAAACAATGTATAAAAAAAACCACTCAACTTGTGAGTGGGTCGTTTTCTGCATCCTAATGGTCTCTTTTAGTGTTTATTATTTAGGAGTTTATATGTTTTTGGGGTTAATGAATCTATTTATATTTAGTGTTTCGACTACACTTAAATCTTACAAATTTATTATT
>CALUSG010000075.1 GCA_944323365.1 Candidatus Gastranaerophilales bacterium | reverse complement strand
ATTTCCAACCATTTATCATCAGGTATTTGATTATTATTATTTTTATAAATCTCAAATGCTGATTTATATCGGTTTAATGTTCTATTTTTGCCTGTCAAGTAGTCATATTCTTCTATTTTATTTATATTAATCATTTTTTGACGGTTAGACTGTTCATATTTACAAGAATATTCAAGATGGTTTATCCAGTCTTTTTTCATTTCGCTTATTCCAAATTCTATCTCCTCTAATGCTTTTTTCAAGGTTTCATCATTGGGATTTTTCGCACATCTCAATTTTAACTGTTCTGCTTCTTTCATTGATTTGATTAATTTTCGTTCAATACCCTTCATTTCTTTCCATAAATCACCTACCGGATAAAGAGGAATATCCGATACTTTATTTAATTTATAAAGAAATTTATTTTGTACAAATTCATAAATTTTTCTGAATTGTTTTTCTATACCGGGGTTCTTGTCAATTGCACCTTTAAAAATATCAATTGCTGCTTGTTTTGCTTTTTGAGAATCATCGTAATGATGAGCATCTTCATCATAAATATTTACATATTCTCTTAAAAATTTTTCATATTTCTCTGTAAGTCTTGATAAAAGAGTTTTCTTAGGAAGATTTGTGTTTTCTAAATTATTTTGTAAAGAATCTTTTGATATTATATCAATTAACTCGTTTGTTGAATATTTTCCGTCTGCGTTAATATTCCCTTTTTTAATCTGCTGCCAAAATTTTTCCATTTTAGCTGTTTTCATCAAACGTTTTTCAATATATTCATCTTCAAGTTTTTCTATATTTTTAAAATAATCGTATGCCTGTTTATTTTTCTTTATTTCTAAATTTATATTTTTATTGAGGCTTTGAAATATAGAATTTATATTTCCCTTTTTGAGAAGCTCATTTTTCAATTCTTGTAATCTCGGGCTTGCCGGAGCCTCTTGAGAAAGTGAATCTATTTCTAACAATTTTATCTTTAAATTTGCCTTTTCATTAGATAATCTTGTAAATCTGTCCAGCTTTGCTCTGTTTTTTAAAACTTCTAACAATACTTCTTTTTCTTCTTTACTATCTGGCATTTTTACTTTTAATTTAGGCTCCCATATATCTTGCGTTAACAAAATCTTTAATTGATTTTTTATAATTTCCGGCTTTAAGCCGCCTTTAAAAGACATCTCATTTGTTTTTTTATTTTTTTGTAATGAATTTTGTGAAATCGAAACTGAATTAACTATCATTAAATTCCCCTTTCTTGAACATTTGTTGTATAATAAAAACGAAAATAAAATTTTTTGCCAGTTTCTAAAAAATTTATTTTATTGACAATAGACCTAAAATATTTAAAATAGTATAAATAGTATTACTCTTATGGAAACACCTAAAACACCAAAAGTAAGTATAATAGTACCCGTTTATAACAGCGAGAAATTTTTGAACAAATGTCTTGATAGTCTTATTAATCAGACTTTAGAGGATATCGAAATTATTTGCGTAAACGATGGCTCAACAGACAATTCGTTAAAAATTTTACAAGAATACGCAGCAAAAGACAAAAGAATTCAAATTATCGATAAACAAAACGAAGGCTTATCAGCAACGAGAAATCAAGGAATAGATAGAGCTACAGGTGAATATATAGGTTTTGTAGACAGCGATGACCGGGTTGATTTGAATTTCTTTGAAAAATTATACTTAAGTGCACAAAAATATGATGCGGATATTGCGGTCGGTGAAATAATAAGATTAAACAAATTTAATAAAAAAATTCATTTAAAATTAGAGAAAGAAACCGTTACCGATGATTTTGAAACAAAACTAATTTTATGTGATGTTCCCGATAAATCTTATGTATGGAACAAAATTTATAAAACAGAAGAATTAAAAAAACATAATCTGAAATTTTTATACGGAAGAATTTATGAAGATGTAGTGTATACGCCTCAGGTATTATACTGCTTAAACAAACTGGTAACTGTGCCGGGTACACATTATTATTACTGGAGAAACCCGAATTCACTTGTAACATCAAGAGCACAAAAAGCTAATGAAGATTCTGTTTGGGCTAGAAATGAAGCTAAAAATTTTCTTATAAGCCATAACATAGATATTACTAAAATAAAAACTCAAACAAAAAGATATAAATTATTTGGTTTTTCTGTATTTAAAATCCAAAAAAAGGGTAATAAAACAACTTATGTATTATTTAATATAATAAAATGGCAGGCATAGCTTGTTAAGTGTTATAAAACGTACTGTTAGCAACAGTTAGTTTGTTACCCATTTGTAAAGAATAATTAACAATAGCGAACATACTTAAAGAACCGGCTGCAAAAATCCGTAGACAAATTTATTAAGGAGCTAGCTATGGATAAAGACCTGAGCATTCAGGAAATAAAACTGCTGGCCGAATTTAAGACCAACAGCAAGAATATAACAGGGCAAGAAGCAATAGATATTCTAAACTCTGTTCTTCCTGATTTCAGCAAACTTCAAAGCTGTAATTCGTGGGTAGTGCAGTCAGCTAATCCATCAGCATTCGGCCCTAATACCCTCGTTTCAGGGATAAAAGAATGTGAGCAGGTACCTGATTCAACCGTATTTAATAATCTCCTCCGCAAACTCGGATATGTGAAAAAGACAGAAAAAACGGAGCCGGTTTATATTGCTCCGGTTGAACCGTCAAAAGATGATATAGAACTTTTTGCAGTAGATTATTTAAATTCCGATTTACAAAAAGCTCAAGCACTGGTAAAGGCCCAAAAAGATAGCGAAGGGAGCGTAAGTAAACTTTTTAACAGCGGAAAAGAACTGTTTAACACAGAATTTGCGTTAAGCAGAGTCGAAAGAATTTTAGCTGTTGAACAGATTGGTAACAGTATGCTTGCGATGGCATCAGGAGATGAACTTTCAGTAAAACAGTATCTTGAAACAAAGCTGAACCTTGCAGCCAAATTTCTTACGGAAAATGCAGAAGAAGTCAAACTTATTAAACAGGAACTAAGCAAACTCGGGCCAACAGACCTTAATCAGTTTATTTCATCTCTTGCAGCTTTGGAAGACAGCGAGTATGCTCAAAAAGCACCTGAAATAAAAAATAATTTAATAACAAATGCCCTGCATGACAATTTTCAAACACAATTTAAAGATTTTTCGGTTATCAAATTTACAGTTCCAACAACTGTAAAAAGTATACTTGAAAGTCAAAACGCTAATAAAATTATGGAGTTTGACAAAGCATACGAACTTGAACGGGGTGTCAAATTCAATCCGGATTTCATAACAGATTATGCTGAAAAAGAAGCCAAAATGGCACTTATTCTTGCGGTAAGAAACAGAAATAACGAGATAAAAGAGCTTTTGCACAATCCGACAGTAACCGTAGACGGAAATAACAAGTACGGAACACCTTTTAAAGGGGCAGCAGAACACTGTACAAACAATCTTGAAAGATGTGTTGATAGGGCTTTACGCACTCTTTATGGTAATGACGAGGAACTAATTAACCAATTTTTAGCCGGTACAGGAACATCTTTTAAAAACGGAAGATTAGAATATGGCACTTTTGCTGTAAAGAGTTATGCCCTTGTAAATATTTCCAACAAACTACAGGAAACACTGGATAATAATTACAACAAACTTCTAGCTGGAAAAACTATTGAAGAATTTGAACTTGACTGTAAACAGGCCTATAACCTTGCCTATGGCAAAGAACAGGGCAGCCGGCTTGCACAGGCATTTATAGAAAGCCAAATGAAAGGCGTTCATTATATTAAAACAGGAGTACAGGGTGTTGGAATGCTTTTATTACTGGCAGGACAGTTAATTCCTGTCGGAGGTCAGGCAGCATTGGTACTAAGCGGAGTTGGTACAGCGACATTTGGCGGAACTGCTGTTCAATTAACGGAAGATTTAACCAAAGCCGGCGGAATTACGGAAGAAGATAAAAAGGCAATACTAAAAGAACTTGCGGCTTCAACAACTTTATTAACGACAGGAGCAGGAATTGGCAAAATGTCCTCTCTTGCATACAGTGAACTTGTAATGGCAAATTGCCCGCGGTTACTGGCATTTTCCGCAAAAATCGGTACGGATGCAACAATGAGTCTGCTTGCAGACCTGATTATAACAGGAGAGGTTGATTTAACCTCAGAAGGAATTTCGCAGCTTATTCCGATTGTTACGGGGATATTGAAAACAAGAGGTTCAATGCAAAAATATTTAAATCAGGAGTTTTTAGCAACTGTTCAGGGAGAAGCACATGTATATTTATCTGAAAATCCTGAAAAACTTGGAGCTTTGACCAAAACATTACAAAAAAATCAGGCTCCTTTAGGACATATTGCAAAACTGGATGAGC
>CALUSG010000074.1 GCA_944323365.1 Candidatus Gastranaerophilales bacterium | reverse complement strand
TCTGCATCGGCATCCGCGTCTGCATCTGCATCGGCATCTGCATCGGCATCAGCGTCAGCATCTGCGTCGGCGTCGGCATCGGCATCCGCGTCAGCATCAGCATCAGCGTCAGCATCGGCGTCAGCATCTGCATCGGCATCTGCGTCAGCATCTGCATCAGCGTCAGCATCGGCATCAGCGTCAGCATCTGCATCGGCGTCTGCATCGGCATCCGCGTCAGCATCAGCATCAGCGTCAGCATCTGCATCCGCGTCAGCATCAGCGTCAGCATCTGCATCCGCGTCAGCATCAGCGTCAGCATCGGCGTCACTGTCTAATGGAAGTTCATCTTCTTCATAGTAATTTCTTTCATCTTCATCACGATCGATTTCAAGAACATCTTCAGGTCTTACAGGTCTTGTACCAACCGTAACTTCGTTATCATCCGTACTTCTAACCGGATTTGTACTATCGTCTTCTTCAACAGTAAATCTTATATATTCTTTACCGTTAATAACGACCTTATTTTCATCATCATTAATAAAATGTTTACCGTCAATGTAGACATCATCAGCAATGATAGTTATTTCCTGAGTATTAGGATCATCGTCAGCTTGAACTCTAGCATTAACAACTCTTACAACACTTTGAGCTCTATTTGGATCTAATCTAGTATTATCGTTTATATCCAAAGCTGTCAACTGAACATTTTCAGGGGCTATATTACCATTTTCACCAAAATAGTCAACAGGAGTATTAGGAACAGTACCTAAATTATCAATTTCTAATACTTTACCACGAGTAACGATTTTGATTTTCTTAGCCGCAGTAACTTCATCTATATGAACATTACCTGAAAATTCGATATCAACATTTCCGTGTCTAGATATGATTGTACAAATATTAGTTTGTGCATATCTATCATTATAACCTTTCATATAGATACTACCGTGATTAGCAAGTAAATCTACTCCATAAGCTTCATCATCAGTAGTCTGATCAAAGGTTAATCTGTTATTTTCTTCACCCAAACCTCCGCTTGCTATTAAAGATATACCTTTACCTTCAATATTAGCCTGGGCTTTACCACCACTAGCATTAAGTATTGAATATGGAGTTTTACCACTGTCCTTAGAATCGGCTAAAAGAATAACTCTTCCGTCAGCACCTATATGGTTGACTCTTAAATCATTATCAATACTTGCCATATTTATAACTAAATCATCATTTCTATTGACTTGTCTAGTATTAGCTTTAACAGAACCATCAATATTTACGTTAACTGATTTTGTTAAATCTCTTGAATTAGGGTCTACACCGGTACAAACACCGCCAACGCAGCTTCCACCGACTTCTTCGCCAATTGTACCGTCTTTAACATTTATTATTAAATTACCACCATCAGTAGTTACTAATTGGGTAGTATTATATCCGGCATTTAAAAGGCTGCCATTATCTATATCAATGGTAATATTTCCGCCTCTTGCCGTTACATTTTTATCAGTGTTGGCACTTCCTAATACTATATTAGAATTTGTGCTATTTAAATCAATACTTTTACCTGAAACCAAGCCTTGAATATTAATACCATTTTCACCGGTATTTGTAATATTTACACGGCCGGCATTTGTATTAACATTACCTGTGCTTGCGATAGTAACACCTTGAACACCCTTATTTTGAATATCAATATTACCATTAGTATTCAAAACAGAACCTAAAACAGATACGCCGCCGTAACCGCTATTAATTAGTGATATTACTCCGTTATTAGAAATTTTACCCAAATTACCAATACTAATACCGTAATTACCGCTATTATTTATAGAAATATCACTATCTTCTCCGGTTATTTGACCTGCAACAGTTACTCCGCCGGATGTATTTTCTATATTGATATCGCCGCCAACATTAGATACATTACCTGTTTTACTAATATTAATTCCGGAAGAGCCATTATTTTCAAGCTTCATATTTCCGTTAATACCTGCTAAGTCACCTGAAACCGAAATTCCGCCCTGGTTACGGTTCGTTACAGTTATATTGCCAACATTTGAAACAGAACCTGAAACATTTATACCGGAATTACCACGATTATCTATTGAAAGCTCACCGTTACTACCGGAAACTTCGCCAGCAACAGTTACTCCACCAGCTGTATTTGATATTTTGATATTTCCTTGGTTAGTAACTCTGCCTGATGAACCTATATTAAGTCCTGCAGCTCCTCCGTTACTAATTGATAATAAACCGTTGCTTCCTTTTACAGTACCATCAATTTGAATACCAGATGCACCGGTATTTAACAAATTTATCTGACCACTGTTTGAAACACTGCCGCCTATATTAAGGCCAGCTCCACCTCTGTTACTAACAACAAGATTGCCGCCCCGGCCAGTTATAGTACCTTTAATATCAATACCTTTATCTCCGTCATTTGAAACTGTTATTTTACCTGAATTAGAGATATTTCCGGTATTTGTTATATCAATTCCACCTTTACCGGTGTTTCCGATATTTAAATCTCCTTTACCACCTTTTACTATGCCGGCTATTGAAATTCCATCCGAACCACTGTTTGTAAAAGTAATATCACCATTATTTGAAATATTTCCGCTGCTTGCTATCTTAATTCCTGAAACATCTTCGTTTTCAATTACAATATCACCGGAGCCAAAATTCTTTATATTGCCTGCGATGTTTACACCTTCAATATTATCGTTACCGCCAACAATTTTATTTGACACACCGTTTAACCCACTTGACAACGAAGTGTCTTGAAAACTGCTGCTATTATGATTACCCAATATAGGACGGCCAACAACCTCACTGCTTCCAATATTTCCTGGGTCGCTAGGTTTTACAAGCCCTATATCTTTTCCGTAAGCTCTAATTACTATTCGGCCATTCTCATTAGTTAAGGATGAGCCTGAAGTTATGTTATTTGTATTAACTAATTCATTAAATAATTTTGTCGCCTGACTTTCTGATGTCAATTTTGTCAAATCCGCAATTCCTGACATAATTGACCCTGTACTACCTACAGAAACTGCTGCAGCTGCAATATCGACACCGCCTTGAGTAAATACTTTACCGTTAATTTGTACAGTACCTAATCCCTTACTGTTTTGTATATTATCTAATCCGCCTGGATATGGATTCTCTTTAAATGCATTGTAATCCTTTTGTGTAGGTGTCATAACTGACAAAGAGCCTACGTTTAAAACGCCGCTGGCTCCAACAACCATACCTTCAGGTGATATAAAAACAGCCTTGCCACCAATACCACCATCTTTTATAGTATTTAATATACCGTTTATGTTAATTTGGCTATCAACCATATTAATAAAAGTGTCGATATTGTTTCCATATTTAAAAATAAGGTTTGCAATATCACCTTTACTTAAATTAAACTTTTCGTATTGCCTGAAACCAACATTACCGTTTATCGCAGATGGCAGGATATTATACTCTCCATTCGCTCCAGGTGTAACCCAGCCAGCATTTCCTCCGCCAATTTCCGTTGCCATTGCTGGGACTACCATTGATTGCTGCATTAAGAAAAATGTTGTCAACAATGACGCAATTATCCTCTTTTGCCGTTTAACATCATATTTCATATTCTGCTGTCCTTTCAATCTTTTAAATGTTAATTTCGCTGTTCATACACTTCTTATTATACCAAGAGCATGTCTTAAAATCCCGTATTATTACGTTTCTTTAAGATTATTTCAGCACATCATGTCACATTCATATACTTCATATATACTATAACGTCATTTTTTGAAAAATATTGCGTGTTTGTGAAGAAATATTAAGCACTTTTTTTGATTAATTTGAAAATTTTGGGAAAAATTTCGCAATAACAAAATAAAAACAATAAAACAATACAAGCAACGCAATCATTTCGCATAGGGCATAATCAAAGTTTTCAAATAAGATATATAACCCTGCACAAGGAATTGCTGCTAAACACATTTTTAAAAATGTTTTATATGGGAATTTTAATCTTAAACCCGGTAAAACTATAATTACAGTTAAAATAAAATACAATAAATTAGCAGCAAGGGTTGCTATTCCAACTCCGACTAATCCGTATTGAGGAATTAACAATACGTTCAATGCAACACCTACTATACCGGAAATCAATTTCAAAATAAAATCTATATAAGTTTTATTTGCTAAATGGTATTGTAGAGTTGTATAATCTGTCATTGCCAGGAAAAACGTGCCAAAAGCAAAATAAGGAATTAATTGATATGCCGAATAAAATTTTTCATTAGCAAAAATACTTACATAATCCGTACAATATAAAGAAATAATTGTTATAACCGGAAGAGATATTAAAAGATAATATCCTGCAAATCTTGAAATAATCGGTCTAACATCTATTTTTTCTTCAAACATATTAATAATTCTCGGCACAGTCGCAACCGTAATAATGGCAAAAATAGTTAGCAATAACGGCAAAGTCAATCCATATCCGACACCTACAAGCCCTGCTTGAGAAAATCCTTTTATACTGTTCATTATAAATTTATTACTTTGATTTATTATCCAGGCACTCAAAGATGTTGCTGCTATTGGTATTCCATATTTAAAAATAGGAATTAAAAATGTCCATTCGATTTTTTGTAACTTAAACCATTTTACAATATTGCTTTGGTATATCAATAATAAGTCGATTAAAGATATAGAAACCCCCATACCTAAAAGCATGCCCATAGCACCCATATTAAAAAATTTGACAAAAAACACTGAAAGTCCTATTGTCAAAAACTGGTTTAAAATCGTTGAAAAAGTAAAAGACATAGACTTTAACTGTGCTCGAATAAGCTGAAAAAGCAATGCCCGAATTGCAACCGGGATTATTAAAAGTAAAATAGCAATAAAGTATATTGTTGGGATATGGAAAAATGAATAAAAATTTTGTCTGAATAAATAAGCCACACAAAACATCAACGTAATATTAAATACTAAAATAGATACCAAAGTAGTTAAATACTTGGGCATATCCTGCATAATTTGATGATGCCTGAAAAATCTTAAGCCTGAAAGGCCTACCCAATCAGAGAATATTATACATAAAAAGGATAACAGAGCTATAGATATTGAATAAAGCCCGTACTGTTCGGGCGGTAAAAGGCTTGTATAAACCGGCACAATCAAAGCATTTCCAATCATGCCGACAATTTTTGAAGGGGCATATTTTACCATATCTTCAAAAATGCCTCTAGTTTGTTCTTCTTCTACCTGCTTATTCTCAATATATTCCATAATTCAAATTCCAATATTTATTAAAATTATACTACAAATTTTCCGAATAAATCATATTCATCGGCTTTTTCTATTTTAACCTGCTCAATATCACCCGGGACAACTGGCTTGTCTGTTTTAACATAAACTAACCCGTCTATTTCGGGAGCATCATATTGAGATCTTAGTATGACAATACCATCATCGGTGAAACTTTCTACAATACAAGGTAAAATTTGCCCGATGCGTGATTGATTTATTTCATATGAAATTTCCTGCTGCAAGGCCATTAATTTCTTATAGCGTTCGTGTTTAACTGAAGCAGAAACTTGATCTTTCATTGAATATGAAGCCGTATTTTTTTCACGGGAATATTCAAAAACACCCATTTTCTCAAATCGCATTTTTCTAACAAAATTATAAAGATGTTCAAACTGCTCGTCTGTTTCTCCCGGGTAACCCACTATAAATGCTGTTCTAATTGCTATTTCAGGAATTTTAGATCTGATTTTACGGATTAGTTCTTCATAATCAAAAACCGGACGACGCATATTTTCTAATATTGTTTTATCTGAATGCTGCAAAGGCAAATCCAAATATTTAACTATTTTTTCGCAATTTGCCATCACATCTAATAACTCATCCGAAATTTGCGACGGATAAGCATACATAATTCTAATCCAGGATAATTCTTCGATTTTATTAAGTTCTTTCAAAAGAGTCGGAAGCATTTGTTTTTTATACAAATCTATTCCGTAACTGGTTGTGTCCTGGGCAATCAGAACAATTTCAGCAACGCCCTTTTGAGCTAAAGATTTTACTTCATCAACAATATTTTCAATCGGACGAGAATGATAAATCCCTCGCAAATTAGGAATAATACAATATCCGCAATGGTAATTACATCCGTCTGCAATTTTCACATAAGTGCTTGCTCCCATTGTAATTTGCTGGCGTTCGACATTTTCGGGATAAATATACTCAGGTTTTTCTGAAACGCACGAAATATATTCCTCGTTTTTTTCATCAATAACCTTATCCACAACATTAACTATTTCTCTAATATTAGAAGTCCCGACCATTGCGGCAATTTCAGGGATAGCCTCTTTTAAATCTTCATTGTGTTTTTGCGGCAGACACCCGGTAACTATGACTTTTTTCCCATCTTGTATCAACTTTAAAATTGATTGCACTGACTCTTTTTCAGCATCATGAATAAATGAGCACGTATTAACAATTACTAACTGAGCTTCATCTTCATTTAAAGTTATTTCATGACCTTTTTGAGCCAAAAGCCCCAGCATTAATTCACTATCTACCAAATTTTTTGCACAACCGTGATTTACTAATGCTATTTTCATAATTACCTCTTTAAAAATTTTAACATAAAATCAACCATACTCAATAGCACGATAATTTAATATGTATAACTTAATAATTTGACCCTGATTTTTAAAAGTTTAAAATATTATATATGAAAAAGATTTTTTTATCAGTAATTTTATATTCATTTATTTTCTGTCAATCCGGTATTGCAGCTGATGAAGAAGTCAAACTGCGGAATATATTTTTAACAGACACAACAGACGTACAAGATTACATTGAGCCTGAAAATATACCGTTAAAAGGTTATGCGGAATTTGTAGAAGATTCGGAAGTTGTACAATTAAAAGACGACAACAATCAATTTATACTTAACCTGAAAGTTCCGCAAAAAATAGATTCAGAAACCCTCGCAGATAAACACGAAACTATTTTTAACAAATCACCTTTACTCTATTCCAAATATGGAGCAGAAGAATATCAAATACGCCCGAAAGATGCCAGTGACAGAACAACAGCCGGAGGATTTTCTTTCGGCACGAACATGGAGCAAGAAGTCGATTACGGGGAACTTGAGCATACTGCAAACTTTTTCACACGTTATGACAAAGGACGTTTTGGTGTTGAAACAGCTTATGAAAGAACTATAGGCAGTACTTACAACAATTATTATGATAATCTTTATATAGCTCCTGAAATAAAAGTAAATAAATTTCTATCGTTGAAAGAAGTTTTAACGGCAGATATGACAAGAAACAGACGCAAAGCAGAATTTGTTTTATCAGTGAAACCGCTTGCACATACTAAAGAGGACAGACTTAACCTTGAATTGGGCGTAAGTCAAACCTATGATGACTCAAATGCTTTAATAAGAAAAAAACTTCAGTTTAGAACAAAATTTAAATTGTAACATTATTTGTAACCAAATAAAATTTTAGATATAATAAAAGAAATGGCAGACAAAAAGAAAAAAAATCTACAACCTCATAAGTCACGAAAAGAATTAAGGAAAACAGGGTTTTACTATTCATTTTTGACTATAGTTCTGCTTTTTTGTTTAATCCAAATAGGATTTAGTGCAATTTTAAACATCTCAAAAATAATAGCCTACAAAGCTAAAATTATAACTTTAAAAAGGACATTAAACGAGGCAGAAGAAAAGAACAAAAATTTAAAAGACGAAATAAAAGCTTATTCAACAACTCAAAACCTTGAAGGTATTGCAAGAAATACATTAAAAATGGCAGGTGAAGACGAAGTTTTGATAATTATCAATAATAATCCGCCGGAAAAAAAATAAGGAGCATTTATGCTTAATGACGAAAAAGAAATACTTGAATACATAAAAGAAGCTTTTTCACTGCGTTCAAGAGAATTATATAAACCAGCAGTAGAAATGTTATACAAAGCACTTGCTTTGGATAATGATAATACAGAAGTTCTTTTTCAACTCGGAGAACTCTATACTCTTATGCACAACTATCAAAGAGCGGAAGGTTACCTGGAAAAAGTTTTGGCAAAAGACCCTTATCATAAAGAAAGTCTAAAATTAATCCAAAAAATTTATTTTTTAGAAGCTAATTATGAAAAAGCCCTTGAATACGCACAAAAACTTTTTGATATAAATAAAACCCCCGAAAATTTACAAGAAATCGTAAAATTATCAGGCAAACTAAACAGGACCGATAATATTAAAGAATATCTTAACTCTGAATACTGCAATGCCGACGTAGTTTACGAAACAGCAAAAGCTTTATACGAAAATAATAAAATTTCAGACGCAAAAAAAATCCTTGAAGATTATCAAGACAAGCCAAGCGAAAATATAAATATTTTACTCGGCAAAATATATTTTGATGAAAATAATCTTGAAAAATCCAAAGAAATTTTTTCCAAATATAATTCATCAATGACGGATAATCCGGAGATATTAAACTATTTAGGCTTATTCTTCCTTGATGAAATGAAATTTACAGAGGCAGTAAAATATTTTTCAAAAGCCGCCGGCATCAGCAAAAACAATGCAATATATTACTATAATCTAGCGAACGCATACTTTTTTAACGGCTGGATGGAAGAAGCACAAAAAGCATATTCAAAAGCAATATACTTAGCTCCTGACAATATGGATTACAGATATTCGCTTGCATATCTTTACTACGAAACAAATGCCTTAGATAAATGCAAAAAAGAAACAGAAGCAATACTTTCGACCTGTCCGACTCACAGCCGTGCAAAGGTTTTACGTGCACTTCTTTTAAATTCTGAAAACGAGTTTATGCAGGCAAAAACAATTTTGGAAGAAAATATAAATAACAACATAAAAGACGAATTTACCTTAATTTCACTGGCTAAAACATATATTAATCTTGATATGTTTGAAAAAGCTGAAAAAATTTTTGAGGATATAATCGCTTCAAATCCACAGAACCCTAACCGCATAAGCGATTTGGCCGACATATATATAAAAGAAAAAAAATTTGATAAAGCAATTGAACTTGCCGAAAGAATAATTACTTTAAGTGCTAATTACGTATACGGCTACGTTTTGGGTGCAAAAGCATCATATTTAAAAGGTGATTACGAAACCGCAAAGCAATACGCACAACAAGCCCTTTCATTAGATATAAATTGTTCTGAAGGCTATTATTATTTAGCACTCGTAAGATTACAAGAAGAAGATTACGATGAAGCAATTGAATGTATGAAACGGGCAATAACATATGACATAACTAATTCGAAATACTATGCCGAAATGAGTAAGATCTACAAACAAAAAGGTGATATAAAAACAGCCTTTGACTACATTTCAGAAGCCGAAAGCATAGATAACTCGACTGAATACAAACTTATGTATCAGGAGCTTGCTGCTTTAAACAGAAAAAAATAAAAATAAAAAAAATTTTTATTTGCCTAGAAAAAATATATAAGTATAATATAAGTATACGTAAACGGGAGAGATTAGCGGATATATGAGAATTGTAATATTAACACTACTTGGAATTGGATTAGCAGCATTACCGGTATTTGCAGAGGAAGAAAACGTAATTCCGGCAAATTACCCCAAAAAATACACTCAAGAATATATTGAACAGATCAAACCTATCTACAAATCAGTCAGTAAAGACGAGATATTTTATGTAGCACTTGATATGCTGAAAAACACAACCGGAGATTTTTCAAGAAAAGCTATTTTAGGAAACAACCTAACAGAGCGGCCCGTAAAAATAGAATTCAAGAATTTAGGTGAAATAAATAAGGATTATGCCTCATTTGACGCATTAGGCTGGAAAAGAGGTAAAAAATTATACATATACATAAACCCGAGGCACAAAGATGCCCCGCCCGGAGCTTTAGCCGCACTGCTTTCTCACGAAGCACTGCATCAGGATGAACACAATTCTATTGCAGAAGAAACATATGCCTGGACAATGGAGGCTGCTGTATGGTGCGAAATCCTAAAAGAATTTCCGGAAAGTGAAGACGACAAGATTCACCCGCTTGTTGTAAGAGAAGATACCCTTAAAAAACTCTTTGAAAAGGGCGATTACACGAATAAATACATCAAAAAAACGGTTATGCAAAATAAGGGATATGAAAAACTCCCCGCAACATCTCCGGGATTTGAAGATTTATAAAAATTTTACCTTAAATAATCGGGTTACTAAAAAAGTATATTGATTATAAAAAATGCTTGATGTTAAATATTTGTATGCAAAAAAAACAAGTAATCCTTTTTATATTAATAATAACAACATTATTTGCACTCAACAGCTTATTTTTAAACGTAAATAATAAAATATTGAGTGAAAAAAATAATGAATTAATAAACACGGAACACGTATCATCACAAAAACTTTTTGATAATGTATGGGAAACCGTAAGGGATAATTACTATGATTCAACACTGAATCATCAGATATGGAGCAGATGGAAAGACCACTACAGAGGAAAAATCAAAACCGATGAAGATGCAAAAGTAGCTGTTCAAACAATGCTCGAAAGTCTTGATGACCCATATTCCAGATACATGAGCAAATCCGAATACGCTGACCAAAACACCTCAATTAACTCAAAAATAACCGGAATAGGAGTAAATATTGCAACTATATCGGGAAAAGTTCAGATAATAAACGTAATGGAAGGTACTCCGGCACAATTTGCCAATCTGCAAAACGGAGATTTTATAACAGCAATTGACGGCAAAGAAGTAAACGGCTTACCGTTATCCGAGGTTGCAAACCTAGTACGAGGCCCTGAAAACACCTTTGTTAACTTAACAATTTTACGTGGTAAAGACAAAATTTCCAAAAAAGTTATAAGAAAAGAAATAAAAATAAAAACAGTAAAAAGTTCTTTAGATAAAAACATAGGCTACATACAGATAATGACATTTATCGGCTCAACAACACCTAACGAATTTTTAGAAGCATTAGAAAAAACTAAAAAAGCCGAAGGATTAATCTTGGATTTACGGGGTAACACAGGCGGATTACTGCCAAATGCCATATTTATAGCGAACCTTTTTATACCTGAAGGTAACTTAGTAAGCATTGTTGGCCGAAATGGATACAAATACGACATTTATGCTCAAGACACTGAATTTAATGTAAATAAACCAATGATAGTATTAGTTGACGGAGCAAGTGCCAGTGCAAGTGAAATATTATCAGGTGCTCTAAAAGACTACAAAAAAGCTAAACTTTTAGGCTCTCAAACTTACGGTAAAGGAATGGTGCAAAAAATAATTCCTCTGCCAAATGAAACAGGTCTGAATCTGACAGTTGCCAAATATTTAACACCTAATGGAACTGATATAAATAAAAAAGGTATTTCTCCGGATATCGAAGTCAATTTTACAATGGAAGATGTAAAAAAACAAAATGATGTCCAGCTAAATACAGCCAAAACAATCCTCAACGAAATGATCAGCCAAAAATTGGTCAATAACTTACCATAAATAATCGGCACTTATTTTCCAGCCGTCATGCTTTATTAATGCTCCGCAACTACGACGAAAACCGGTCATACTATTACAATCATTTAATAACGCTGTTCTAGTATTACCATTTTGATAAAATTCTATATTTGAAGAATTCGGAGTTATATAAATTATAAAATTATCTTTTCCAAATGTGTTTGGCTTTGCTGCACCGTTTATATCGATATAAAATACTAAGCCTCCTCCGGATACACAATTATTTCCATCTGCATCACATATATTATTTGTAGTTACTGAAATAAATGCACCATCATTTAGTATAATATTATACTTATAATAAGTTATTCCTGAAGAAGCTTCGTTTCCATTTCCAAAATATCTTTTATAACTTTTCCCAAAACAAGCTTCATCAGACGTATAATCACAATTCTTGTTGATTCTTAAATGAGGCACAAAATATTTAGACATAAAATTTACAACATAACTCCGGTTTACAGTATTATTATCATAATCTCCTATAATATTTTCAGCCAAAATATTGTCACCGCCATCTGCTTTAGCAAATAAATATGCCTGATTCAAAACGGAATATACTTTTTGAAGCCTCGAAACAGTCTGCTTTTTCTCATAACTTACCAGCAAATTCGGAATAGTCAATGCTGCAACTACCCCTATTATACCTAATGTTATTAATACTTCCGCTAATGTAAAAGCCCTTTTTCTTAAACTATTCATCTTCATAGCAAAATTATAGTTTATATTATTTAAATAGTCAACACATATAAAAGGGCCCTTGTTAATTGTGTAAAATCGATTTATATACCCGAAAACCTTGCTAATTAAGCCTTGAAGGGTTGCCCCCCCCCCGACATTGCTTGTCGTCAAAACGCTCGCTACATCTGCTTTTCCAACCATAGCTTCTTCCTCCTTGTGTATTAATATTAGCATGAACTTTATAAATAAGCAAGTTTACATAGAGTAAAGATTTTGGCAATTTCAGTATTTTTATGGTAGAATATAAGTATTAAACAAATGATTAGGGGGAAAGCATGGCTGAAAGCACACAAGATATTGATAAGGGGATAGAGGCGTTAAAACAGGTTGAACAAACCCAAATTAACGAACAAATAGAAACAAAAACATCAGACAAGTATGATGCAAGTAATATAAGAGTTTTGGAAGGATTAGAAGCCGTACGTATGCGTCCAGGTATGTATATAGGCTCAACTTCACAAAGAGGATTGCACCATTGTATATATGAAATTGTTGATAACTCTATAGATGAATCTTTAGCCGGATTTTGTACAGATATAAAAGTTACAGTAAATATGGACAACAGCGTAACAGTAGAAGATAACGGCCGAGGAATACCTGTTGATATAAAACCTGAAACAGGTAAATCCGCATTAGAAATTGTACACACTGTACTCCATGCCGGCGGTAAATTTGGAGATGGCGGATATAAGGTTTCAGGCGGGCTGCACGGAGTAGGTGCATCAGTAGTAAATGCTTTATCCGAAAAATATATAGTAGAAGTATCAAGACAGGGTTATGTTTGGCGTCAAGAGTATATGAGAGGCGAACCGGTTGCTCCAGTCGAAAAATGTGAGCCTACAGACAAAACCGGTACTAAAACAACTTTTTGGCCTGATCCTGAAATTTTTACTGAAACAACAGAAATAGACCGTGACGTAATCGCTAACAGACTACGTGAAATGGCATTTTTAAATAAAGGCTTAAAAATTATCTTTGTAGATGGTCATACAAATAAAGAAGAAGTATTCCATTACGAAGGCGGAATAGGAAGTTATGTAGAATTTTTAAATAAAAACAAAAATGTTTTACACGAGAAACCTATTTATATAGATAAAGTTGTTGATAACATGCAAGTTGAAGTGGCAATGCAATATACAGATGCATACAATGAAAGTGTATTATCTTTTGCCAATAATATCAACACTCATTCAGGCGGAACACATTTAACAGGATTTAGAAATTCAATAACACGTGTATTAAATGATTATGCAAGAAAAAACAATATATTAAAAGATTCTGACCAAAATTTATCAGGTGAAGATGTAAGAGAAGGCTTAACAGCCATTGTGAGCGTAAAACTGCCAAACCCTGAATTTGAAGGGCAGACAAAAGAAAAATTAGGTTCTCAAGAAGCCATGGGTGCTGTTCAGGATGCAGTAAGAGATAAATTACAGGAATGGCTGGAATTTAATCCAAAGACAGCAAAAATCATTTTGGAAAAAACTTTACAGGCACAAAGAGCAAGGGAAGCCGCAAGAAAAGCAAGAGAATTAACAAGAAGAAAAACCGTACTTGAAAATTCAACTCTACCCGGTAAACTTGCTGACTGTTCAAACAGAGAGCCTGAAAAATGCGAAATTTTCATAGTTGAGGGAGATTCCGCAGGCGGTTCTGCAAAACAAGGCAGAAACAGAATGTTTCAAGCTATTTTACCTTTGAGAGGTAAAATACTTAATGTTGAAAAAGCAAGACTTGACAGAATATACGGCAACAATGAAATTCAGTCTATGGTACAGGCTTTTGGCATAAATATAAGCAAAAATGAAGAAGAAGTTAACCTCGAAAAACTCCGTTATCACAAAATAATAATTATGACAGATGCGGATGTTGACGGAGCTCACATCAGAACATTAATGCTGACATTCTTCTTCCGTTATGCAAGACCGCTGATTGAAAACGGATTTGTTTACATTGCACAGCCGCCTTTGTTTAAAGTCACTCAGGGTAAGAATTCTGAATACCTGTTTAACGAGCACGCTCTTGATAAAATGCTTAAAGAAAGAGGTATCAAAAACCTTTCGTTATCCGACAAATCAAAAACAAAGGTCAAAACCGGCGATGAGCTTTTAGAATTAATCAAAAATATGGCAGCATTCTACAATTCTTATAACAATCCTATATTGAATTTATACCCTGCTGTCGTATTAAGAGGTTTAATACGTTCAAATATAACTACTGAAGACTTTGATAATCAATCAAAAATGAATGAAGTAATTGAGTATTTAAATCATTATTTAAAAGATCACGCTCAAAATTACAATATCAAAGAAGCAGAAAACTACATTTGTTCTTTAAAATACAATCCTGAAAATGCAAAATATGCAATTCAATTGAATTTAAATGAAGAAGAACACGTATTAATAACACAAAGTATAATAAAAAGTTCTGAATACAAACGTTTAAAAGATGCATATCCATTAATCAGGGACTTTTTAATAGAAGAAGAGCAGAGTCTGATTTTGGAAACAGATACAGAACAATATGAGATAACATCATTTGAAAAATTACAAAAACTTATAGATGACAGGGGGCAAAAAGGATTAACCATACAACGTTTCAAAGGTTTAGGCGAAATGATGCCTCAGCAGTTATGGGAAACTACAATGGATCCTGCCACTAGAACGTTATTAAAAGTAAATATTGAAGATGCTATGCTTTGTGATCAGCTGTTTGATATATTGATGGGTGATAAAGTAGAACCACGCCGTGACTTTATTGAAGCAAACGCTGTATATGCAACAAACATAGATACATAATATTTATTTCAAAAGAATATTATCAATCAAACGGACATCGCCGATTTTAACCGCAATAAAAACACGTGTGTTATTATCGGCGGTTGTTTTTTCTTCCAAAGTATTTTCATCACGAAACTCAAGATACTCCAAATCGTGGTGCTCATTTAAAAATGAAAACGCAGTATCTTTTAAAGCCTCAACATCTTTGATGCCGTTATCATAACAAGTTTTTATATTAAATAAAATTTTACTCAAAACAAGTGCCTGTTCCTTTTGCTCTGAGGAAAGATATTTATTTCTAGAGCTTAAAGCAAGTCCTGATTGTTCTCTTACAATAGGACAAGGTACAATTTCAACAGGAATATTCAAATCTTTAACCATTTTTTTAATAATAATAAGCTGTTGAGCATCTTTTTCCCCGAAAAAAGCATAATCAGGCTGTACAATATTAAATAGTTTATTAACAACTGTACAAACACCGTCAAAGTGCCCAACACGGGATTTCCCGCAAAGTTTATTCACATAAAAATAAGGAGGAATAACGTAAGTCAAAAAATCATTAGATAGAATATAGCCTTCGCCGTACATTTCTTTAGGAGAAGGGGCAAAAACTATATCGACACCGGCATTTTTACATAATTCACTATCTGCCTCTAATGTTCTCGGATATTTATCTAAATCTTCTCCCGGACAAAACTGTATAGGATTTACAAAAACAGAAACAACTGTTCTGTCGCATTTTTCAACAGATTTATCAATAAGACTTTTATGTCCTGCATGTAAAGCTCCCATTGTAGGAACAAGTCCTACTGTTAATCCTTCTTTTTTCCAATTTTTAATTTGCTCTTTTAATTTTTCTATTTGTAGTACTATCATTTTCATCTCTCTATACTAATTGATCTAACTTATAAAACATTTGCTGCCTTGCATCGTCTTCAGCATATGCCAAATCCATTTTCAAACTTTTAATATGATTATTTATCGAACTCATTTTATCTACATTGACACCTAAATATTCTTTTGCGTAAGATATAACGCTATTATAACAGTGTAAACCGTCATTACCTGATGATAAAATCTTATCTGACATGATCCTATCACCATATAATATTTTTTCTCGTTTTATACCTCTTATTAAATTTTTCCAGCCTTTTTCAACAGAAATTTCAAAAATTCCTTTTTTCCCATCGTTCTTTATTGCCTCAACAGCATTACAAAATCTTTCCATACCGGCAAAGTCTTTCTTGTCCGCAAGTTTTTTTACATAATTAACACCGCTTTCGAAATACTTTGTAGGTTTAATATAAGAAGTAAAACTAACATTATTGTCTAATGAATTTAACATAATAAAGCCTTTCAGTTAATATAAAACTCGTAATAATAATTTTTTGCGGCTACGAACTTTTATAAGTCAACAACTGCTCAAACTCTGCATTATCCAGTTTAAAAACTTCATCATCAGAGGGGAAAATACCGTTTTTAACATCATAATCGTATTGTTTGGCACAATTGAGGATTAAAGATTTCATATCACCATATTTACGTGCAAATTTAGGTTTAAAATCAGAAAACTTGCCCAGCATATCATCAGATACCATAACTTGAGCAGTGCAATACCGGCCTGCTCCGCAAGAAATAGTAGGGACACTAAGATTTTCAGTTATAAATTTGGCACTTTCTTCCGGCATCATTTCCAAAACAATTGAAAAAACTCCGGCATCTTCTAACTTTTTAGCCTGTTCCAAAATTGCAATTGTGGTGTCAAATGTTTTACCCTGAATATTATAACCGCCTATAGTATTTAAAAATTGCGGAGTAAAGCCCAAATGTCCCATAACAGGGATTCCTGATTCTACACATCTTTTAATGACATTTAAAATATAATCACTGCAACCTTCGATTTTAACTGCATTTGCACCGTATTTAATCATATTACAAACATTAACCAGTGCAGATTCCAAATCAATATTATAGCTCATAAACGGCATATCAGTAACAACCATTGCACGACTTACACCTTTTGCAACGGCCTTTGTAAAAATTGACATTTCCTCAACACCAATTTTATGTGTAGTATCATAGCCTAAAGCCACCATTGCAAGGCTGTCGCCAATTAATATAACATCAATACCGGCCTCATCCAAATATTTTGCTGTAGAATAATCATACGCTGTTAAAACAGAAAATTTTTCACCAGTATTTTTAATTTTTTGTAAAGTATTTACATTAACTTTTTTAATCACAGCACACCGCATTTTCTTCAGGGCATTTTACACGAAAAGTAGAATTTCCATCTCTTTGAACTTTTCTATACCAGTAATAAACAGCTCTAGCAACTCTGTGAGAGCTATGTCTTACAAGCCCCTCTTTACTATCTTCAATTAATTTTTTGGTAAACAAACAAATTCCAAGCTTTTTAATGTTCTCAAAATCTAATTTAACCGGGAAAGAACCCGCCAGCTCATATTTACGAGCCAAATTTTTCGGCAAATAATCATTAACCAAAACAGCATCAATAATTTTTCTGCTATTAGCATGCTGCATTAAAGCTTTGACATGATCACTTACTGAATATCCGTCTGTTTCTCCCGGCTGTGTCATAATATTGCAGACATAGATTTTCTTAGCTCGAGATTGAGCTATAGCAGCTGCAATTTCATCAACTAATAAGTTTGGAATAACACTTGTATAAAGGCTTCCAGGGCCTAATATTATCAGATCCGCTGTTTTAATAGCAGAAATAACATCTTCCAAAGCCTTACAGTGTTTAGGATCCGTATATAAACGTTTTATTCTGCCGTGTGCTTCAGGGATATTGGACTCACCTTTAATTATTCGGCCATCTTCCATTTCGGCAACAAGCTTCATATCGTCAAGCGTTGCCGGTAATACACGGCCTCTGATTGACAGTACGTTAGAGGATTCTTTTACCGCTCTAACCATATCCCCTGTAATAGAGCATAATGCTGTCAAAAATAAATTACCAAAACTATGTCCCTCTAAGCCTTCACCCGTTTTAAACCGATATTGAAACAGTTTTGTTACTAAATCTTCATCATCAGCTAATGCGGCAATACAGTTTCTTATATCACCCGGCGGAAGTATACCCATTTCCTCTCTGAGTCTTCCGGAACTACCGCCATCATCGCCCACTGTTACAACAGCAGTAATATTATTAGTTATATGCTTAATTCCTTTCAATAGCATTGAAAGTCCTGTTCCGCCGCCTACCGCAACAATTTTTGGTCCTTTATTTAATTTTCTTCTTCTATATAAATTTTCTAACAGAAAATTATCATCTTTATCAACGTCAAGTATAGAAAGATTTGTTTTTTGCCAGCCTTTAAAAAATATTGCCGCTCCAAACATACATAATGCAAATGCCAGCCACTCTGTGGAAACAGTGTTGGCAATCTTTCTTATAAATTCCATTGTATAAAATATTGGTTTTATATCAATTAAAATTAAAATACCTACAGTTATAAGTATAGAACCTAACAAAATCAATGCGAACCAACGTTTTACCTGTAAGCCGGGAATTAACCAGGCTGCATCTTTAAACATTTTTGAATTTATTGTGTATCTTTTCATAATTATCCCTATTCAACCCAGCCTGATAAGCATGCATTTTTGTAATTTACCGGAACCGGTTTTATAATTTCATAAGCCTGAGTAATCAACTCTAAAGCATTTGGTATTCTGTTTGTAAAATGTATAGTATCAGCCTGAACAACGGTTTTGCCGCATTCGTTGTTCATAACCTGAGAATTATTAAGTAATTCACGCAAACGGCCAATTGAAACATTTGTATTTTCAATATCTTTTGCTGAAAAATCAATAGTTCCGTCAATATTATAAGATTTTTCAAGACAAATTTCATGAGCCACAGGAATATTTACATATTCGCCGACTTTAGCCGTAACATCACCTGCTGCACCATAATATACAAGCCATTCAGAACATTTTTTAACAGCTTCCGCAATAATTGAAGCAAAATGAAAATCCTGTGCCGCCATCACATACATCGCACCATGTGGTCTTACATGTTCTATTTCAAGCTTAAATGACTTTGCAAAAGACATCAAAGCACCAACTTGATATATAACAAGAGCTTCAAGCTCGTCATCCGACAAATTCATAGGACGATATCCAAACCCTTGTATATCACCAAAACCTATATGTGCACCGACAACAACATTCTTCTCTTTAGCTAACAGTAAAGCCTCTTTTATACTCGTCGGGTCGCCGGCATGAAACCCGCAAGAAATATTTACAGAGCTTACATAATCTAATAACTGAGACTCAGAGCTGTTTTTATAAACACCAAAACTCTGTGCCATATCACAGTTAAAATCTATATTTTTTATTTGTTTAATCGGCATAATCATTCCCTCTTTATAAATAATTATACAACATAAAGAGAATAATATCATATCTTTATAAAATATTAATTTACATTAAAACCACGGATAATCATCTTTTATCTGCCAACCGTCCAGATATATTAAATAACCGCAATTTGATGCACTGCTATCTGTACTACAATTTCTTAATATAGATGTTCTATTACTATAGCCCAGATTATAAAAACCGAATTGTTTATTCTGTAAATTAAACGTCATAAGAAATACATCTTTACCTAATGCGTTCGGCTTACTATATCCATTTAAGTCAACATAGAAAATAATATTTCGATATTCCGTTGAAACACAACTGCCATCAGGATTGGTACCACCTACACAATTTGATGTACCTATACTTGTTAATACCAATACATTGTTTGATAGTAATAAATAATAGCCTCGTGTATATGCATTAGCTATTGCTCCCGATGGAGCATAAAAACCATCATAATTTATCTCTGACGCATTAGCATTACCGTAAGTCTTTGACACTTTCATGTAAGGAACTAAATACTTAGTTACAAACTTTTCAATAGCCTCTTCTCTGTTAAAATTAGGATCACCTACCGTTGTTCCGTATATTCCGGCTACATCCCATGTTGTAGGATCACCTTCTTTTACCTGGGCCATCGTCAATGCCTGCGACAATATTGAATACGTCTGCTTCAACTTTGTTACGGTCTGACGCTTATTATAATTACTTATCAACGTTGGAATTGTTAATGCTGCGACTACCCCTATTATTCCTAACGTTATTAATACTTCCGCTAACGTAAATGCTCTTTTTCTCTTATTATAATTCTTCATACCGGAATTATAGTTTGTTTTTATCTTATAGTCAACTCCGCCCCAAAACAAATCAATTACATTACTTAATCTATGCGTACCCTTGAAAACCCTATCTATTAAGCCTTGAAGGGTCGCCCCCCCCCGACGCTGTTTGTTATTAAAAGGCCTGTTATATCTGCTTTTCCAACCATTTTTCACTCTCCTTTTATTTTTATTATATCAAAATTTAAAAATTTTGTAAATAAAAAGCCTCTTTCGAGGCTTTTTTGGCTATTTGTTTGCTAATTTGTTTACCGCAAGTGTTAGTCTTGATTTTTTTCTAGCAGCGGTATTTTTATGCAAAATGCCTTTTGAAACAGCTTTATCGCATAATTGATAAGCTTTTGAAAGTGCCTTATTTAAAGCATCCTTATCTTCACCTTTTGCCAGTTCTAACACTTTTTTAACTGCTGTTTTAATAGATGTTTTGAATGCTACATTTCTAACTCTATTTTTTTCAGCAATTAATACTCTTTTTTTAGCAGATTTAATATTTGCCATTATAATTTCCTTTCACATATTGCGGCACTTAATGACTGTGCCTATTGGAGGATGTGAGTTATTCTTATTTTATATGAAAAAACAATATTTGCAAGTATTAAAAAATTATTATATTAATATTTGTAAAATTATTCAAAAGAACTAATTCTTAAGTGTTATATTTTATAATCATTTGTGCTATATATATAATATATAAAATTGGGTTATATTAAAACAATAACTCAGAGAAATGGAGGCATAAATGTCAGTAGGACAATTTGTTTTTATGTTACACAGCCATCTTCCATACTACCGGAAAGCCGGTATGTGGCCTTTTGGAGAAGAAAATTTGTATGAATGTATGGCAGAAACTTATGTACCGCTATTAAATGCGATATCAGAGCTCTATGACGAAGGAATAAAGGCTAAATTAACAGTTGGAATTACACCGATATTAGCCGAGCAATTAAATGACGAATATTTAAAACACGGGTTTGTAAAATATTTGGATTCAAGGATAGAAAAAGTTTCAAAAGACCTGGAAAGATATCCTGATCCAAAAGTAGCACACTCACAACATTTAAAATATTTGGCAAAATATTATTATGATTGGTTTAATCATATAAAAGATTCATTTGTAAATAAATATGGAATGGATTTAATAGGAGCATTTAAGAAATACCAGGATTTAGATTGTATTGAAATAACAACATCAGGAGCTACACACGGTTTTTCACCGTTATTAGCTACGGATAATAACTTAAATGCACAATTTAAAGTAGGTTCAGACACAACCAAAAGATTATTCGGTAAAAAAGCAAGAGGTTGCTGGCTTCCTGAATGTGCATACAGACAAGGTTATGAATTTGTGGGAAAAGACGGTAAAAAGCACTGGCGTCCTGCAATTGAAGTAACATTACAGAATAATGATATAGAATACTTCTTTACGGAATCACATGTAATTGAGGGTGGAAATTCAATAGGAAACAGACGTATAATAGGTGTATACGGCAACATAGAATACATACCATTACCTGAAAGAGCCCCAACCGGTTATGACACTTATTCAGCATACTGGTTACCTGATGCACAGGTAGCTGTAATGGGAAGAAATGATCGTGCAGGTTATCAGGTTTGGTCCGCTGCTGACGGTTATCCCGGCGACGGATGTTTCAGAGAATTCCACAGAAAAGACGATAAATCCGGAATGCATTACTGGAGAATAACTTCTCCGACTACGGATTTAGGTGATAAAATGTTATACGATCCTGTTTTAGCCTTAAATAAGGTTAATGAAAACTCAGATCACTATACAACATTGATTTACCATTTATTAAACGACTATAAAAATTCACATAATGGTAAAGAAGGCTTAGTAATGGTGTCATTTGACACAGAATTATTTGGCCACTGGTGGTTTGAAGGTATAGAATTTATCAAACAAGTAATCAAAAAATTCAGTACATATCTACCTGAAGTAGAAAGAATGACAGCAGGTGAATATATACACGCACATCCTCCAACAGAAGCTATTCAAATTCCTGAAAGCTCATGGGGACAAGGCGGCCATTTCTATGTATGGAATAACCATCTGACAGAATGGATGTGGCCAATTATTCACTCTTGTGAAAAACGAGCAACAGCTATTGCAGAAAAGTATGAAGAAATTCCACAAGATAAGCTTTTACATAGAGCTTTAAATCAAATGGCAAGAGAGAATCTTCTGTTACAAAGTTCAGACTGGCCGTTTTTGATTACAACATGGCAGGCTAAAGATTATGCGACAGATAGATTTAGAGAACATGTTGACAGATTCGAAAAAATTTGCGATATGATAGAAAGCGGCAATATAAATGAAGATGAACTCAGAGAAATAGAAAGCATAGATAATTGTTTTGCTGAAATAGATTACCGGGTTTATCTGCCGATAGAAGAGGGTGTAATACCTCAGCAATCTAAAAAACTTGCACCATTATACAACTAATAAGAAGCCTTCGGGCTTCTTATTTTTTAAACAATAATTCAGGGTAAGCCTGTCTTAATCTATCTAATTCATTATCTGAAAGTTTCAAAGGCTTTATGTGATCAAAACCGAATTTACCTTCCTGCGGGATGTAGAAATAATCTTTAAACATATTTTCATATTTTTTAAACATATTACCGGCAAAATCACAAATTCCGCTCCAAGAATCCAAAATTATGGTATTTTTATTCCAATCGACGTTAAAGGGGCTTCCGTCTTTGTTAAACAGACAAACCATATGATCAAACCTTGCATCACCACGCTTAAGATGTGCGGTATAGACATTATTAAATCCGTTTATTTTCATTATAGCCGCCGAAGCTTCAGCATTTTCCATACAGTTGCCTAATCTTTCAAATTTTAGCTGAGAAAGGGTATTATTAACCCTTTCAAAATCCGTTTTAGGAGAAAAGCAATCCCTTACATTATTCATTCTTCTGATCAATTCTCTTTGGCAGAGCATTAAGTCAAAAAACTTTTTTTCTGAAGCATTGGAACTTCTTAACGGAAAAAGCGGGTTATGATTTATAAATTTATAATAGCTGTCTGTAAACTTCCACTGCAGTTTTTCAAACATAGGAGAAACCTTTGTTGATGAAACGTGAGGAAGATTTTCATTAATAACATGACAAACTTTATATGCTGTTTTAATTTGCGGACAACGTCCTGTAAAATTCACACTATCTACCATAACTTTATAAACAAAGCACAAGATAAAAATTGATTATAATTATAAAAACATTAAGAAAGATTAAGCATTATCTATAATTAATTGAGGGAACGTATCTTTAAGTTTTTCTTGTACATCAGAAGAGATAACATGTTTTTTCCCCTGGACTTCGATTACTAAGTTTTGCATTGCAGAATGTTCTAATCCCATAAATTTACTAAATTCGGACTGAAAACGTTTAAAAGCGTTAGGGATAGAATCAGCAAAACCGAGCCAGGCATCAATAATATAAGGCCTTTTTTCGTCATTAACTAATAAAACAGCATGGTCAAGAGGGAAAGTTTTATTATCAGCGGTCAACAGCTTGACTTCGGCCACCTGACAATCATTAATCCCGTTAACTCTAGCGGCGATTTCGGCTAAATTAGCAGATTCTTGACAATTACCTTTTTTCTGTAGCTTTATATTATCAGCTAAATATTTCCACTGAGCAACAAAGTCACCTCTATTATGAGAAGCGAAATTAGAGAATTTATATCTCATCCAATTTAAATCTTCGTTCAATCTAAAGATAGAATTATGGAAACTTTTAACATTTCGCATTGCTTCAAACTTAGAAGCGGAAACCCTTGGATAAGCGTTATTAACCCTTCTTGCGATATTATCGGCAAACCGGATTTGAGCAGATGAAGTAAAAGATACATTAGAATACATATATAAAATAAACCACATAAATATTTTTTTTGCTATATTGCAATTTTTTTTTGAGCATATTATAATAAAATTATCGACAGCAAGGGAGCGTAGCTCAGTTGGTTAGAGCGCATGCCTGTCACGCATGAGGTCGCGAGTTCGAGCCTCGTCGTTCCCGCCATTAAAAGAAGCCGCCTTGTGTGGCTTTTTTTAATGGCTGAATTGATAGTGGCGAGAAGCGTATTTTGCGAGTTCGGCGGATTTGCGGACGGATGGAGGGAACGTAGTGAACAAATCCGGATAGCGAACAGATTGAGCCGG
>CALUSG010000073.1 GCA_944323365.1 Candidatus Gastranaerophilales bacterium | reverse complement strand
AGCAGGTATTAATAACACTTCGCTTCTGGCTGGGTGAATGGTTTTTGGATACAAGGCAAGGCGTGCCGTATCTTGAATATGTATTGGTTAAAAATCCGAATATGAACCATATAAGACAGATTTTAGCAGAGAAGATACAAAGTGCCGAAGGAGTAAACAATATAGTATCTTTAGATTTTGATTTCAGACGTATCACACGTGAACTATATGTAAATTTTGAAATTGATACGGATTACGGATTAGTTACGGAAAGGGCGGTGCTAGGATATGGCGGACGAAGTTAAATACGGTTTAAGCCCTGAAGGATTTAAACGCAAGAGACTGCCTGAAATAATAGACAGCCTAGTACAGCGTACCAATGACAGACTGGGGATTTCCATTCAGACGGGTGCCAATTCTATTTTCGGACAGCTTTACGGCATTATCGGCTATGAACTTGCCGATATCTGGGAACAGACGGAAAATGTTTATTATGCCATGTATCCTAATACGGCTACAGGAACATCTTTGACAAACGCCGCGGCACTTACAGCAATAACACCGATAGAAGCCGAACAAACAGAGGTAATCTGTTTGTGTACAGGAACAGACCAGACACTGATACCTTATAACAGTCAAATTCAGGATAGGGACAGCAATACTTATACAAATAATGATGATGTATATATAGACAAAAATAATGCTTCTGAAATTGAAATTACCATAGAATCTGTAGTATCCGGTACAACGTACACGCTTGTAATCAACAGCCAGACGCAGGAATATACCGCAAAATCGGACGATAATGTTACCGCTGTATTAACAGCTTTATACAGTGGCTTTTCTTTTGATGATATAAATTTCGATTTAACAAATAATGTTCTTACAATATCTGCGGCAGATGAAGAAAAAACAATGAAAGTAAGTGTAAATAATTTAAAAATACAATCTGTCACCACGCCTGTAAGTTTTTACTGCAATACTTACGGTGCCGTAAATCCGGGAATGGGCACAGTAGACACGATAAATACGGCGATAAACGGCTGGGACAGTGTGAGTAATATAAAAAATATCGTGGGCAGAGATGCCGAAACGGATACGGAGCTTAGACAGCGTTGGTCGCAATCCGTATATGCCAGAGCCAGCAACATGATAGAAGCAATACAAGCTAACGTATATAGACGCGTTGACGGTGTTACATCCTGTCTTGTTACGGAAAACAACACGGATACAACAAATGATGATGGTCTTTTACCACATAGCATAAAAGTAATAGTGGAAGGTGGCGACGAACAAGAAATAGCTGAAACAATATATCAATATTCTTGTCGTGGAATTGATTTTAATGGAGAAATAGCAAAAAATGTGCAGGATAATGCAGGAGTAACGCATATTATAAAATTTGATAGACCAACAGAAGTAAAGATATGGCTTAAAATAGAAATTACGAAAAATACTGAAGTAGAATGGGGCGATAATAACGTAAATGAAATAAAAAAACTTATTTTGGAGCAGGCAAGTAATATAACAGTTGGTCAAGATGTAATTTTACAAAAATTTATAGGTATTTTGTATAACAATATACAAGGTATTGCATTTATTGATATAACCGCATGTAGTGGTGAAACAACTGGAGAATACAAGCAAAAAAATATAACAATAAAATCAACAGAAAAAGCTATATTTGATGTATCTAGAATTGAGGTATTAATAAATGATTGATAGATATGAACGCATGTTACAACACTTATTAGCACAATTTATTGATACGGAAGTTTTGAAAGCTGTATTTTATGCCGTTTCGGAAGAATTGGCGGAAATAGATGTCGTACTGGATGATTTGCAAAACAACAGATGGATTGATACGGGCGAAGGTGTGCAGTTGGACGGTATAGGTGAATTAATTGGAAGGAATAGAAAAATTGTTAGTGCAATAGCTATTCCTTTTTTTGGTTTTGAAGGACAGATAAATACAAAAGGTTTTGGACAGGCTCGCTTTAGAGATTATTCGGAAAGCTTTTTAACTTCTACGTTACTTCAAGACCCAGAATATAAAACTATTTTGTGGGCTAAAGTTTTTAAAAATAACTCTTTGGCTTACGGAGATGATACGTTAAAATCCATACAAACTATATTTAAAACAAAAAACGTAATAGTACAAAATGCAGGTAATGCCAAAATAATAATCGGTATAGGTAAAAAAATAACAGAAGCTGATATCTTACTTATAAATAAATTAGATTTATTCGTTCGAGCAGCAGGAATAGGTTTTCTTTTTATATCTGATTTTGATGGATATGCTTTCGGTTTTAAAGGACAAGCATTTACTAAAGGCTTTGGAAAAGCTGCTTTTGCAACAACATTTTCTACTAAAATAACGATGAAAGGACGATTATAAAATGGAGCAAGATTATGATAAAATTTTTGCCTCTAATGCCTCATCTTTTCAAGAATGGGAAGATGAGAATTATTTAAAAGGTTGGGGATTTTTGGGACAAACTCCACCACCGTATCAACTGTTTGATTCATTGTTTAAACGATTAGATTTAAAAACAAAAGAATTATATGATGAACAAAAAAAATCAGATAAAAAATACGTGCCACTAACTGGTGGTACTATGACTGGGCTACTTAAATTATTTACAGGTTCTACAGTTCCTACGCCAGCAGAACAAGACAATTCAAAACAAATTACCAATACAGAATGGGTACAGACATGGGTTAAATCCTTTGTATCGAAACTTAATGAAAACCTTGAAGTAGAAACACAAGAAGATGGACATTTTTCTTGCCCTGCATTGGGAATAACTGGATTGATGGCACAAAATGGATATATTTGTCTAGGAAAATTATTTGGAAATCTAATTCTACAATGGGGATATTGTGAAATTGTTGATAGTGTTGTATATCTACCTATTCAATATACAATTAAAAATTTACTTTCCATAATTTCTGATACATTTGGAGATATATCAAACTCTGTTATGGGGTCACGCCCATATGGATTACAACAAATACAGGTGAGTCAATTTAGTAACATATCTGGTAATCCAGAAACTATAGGATATTTTTATTTTCTGTCTATAGGTATATAAACAATGGGGATATATAACTACAGATACAACTTATGTGGATATTCCTTTAAATTTTTTAAAAAAGTTTTTAATTTCTAAAAAGTCGCTATTTATAAGCATTTTCTCTCCTGCACCAAAAAGAAAAGTGCTACAAAGTGCTACTCAATCAAATAATAGTATTATCCTCTAAGTATAGTTCTAAATACTTTTTTGTAATTCGCCATTGCCGACCTATCTTCATTCCTTTTAATTCACCATTTCTTAAAAGATAACAAATTGTACTTTTAGGGATTTTTAACAAGGCTGCTACTTCATCTGGTGTATAAACATCATCATTTAAATTAAACTTATTTAAACTCAATATAAATTCCTCCTTTGAAGGCTCTCTACAGTTTATAACAAGGCTATAGAGAGCCTTTTATTTTACATTAATACAAAATCATCAAGGATTGGATTTTGGGTGTTAGCACACGCTATTTTACATTTAGCACCTATAGAGAAATCGTCTTTCCATGTTTTCCATTGTCTTGCAAATACAGTACAATTATATTCTCTATAATTAGTGCTAAACACAACAAAAGCCATTTCTTTTCCTTTTTTATCTTTATGCAATTTTATTTGTTTAATCGTAGCATCTTTTACTCGTGGTATTTCTGAAAAAGTAAACTTTAGCACCTCATTTTCTAATTGACAATTAGATACTTCTTGCCAATCTGTAGTTTCTTCTAAGGTGCATTTTTCTAACTTTTCTTTCCATGATGCTAATTGCCGTTCATATTTTCTAATTTCTTTAGCATCATTTTTTAGTTTAGCATTTTCGAGTGCTACAGCATTTTCATCTACTTTTTGTTTACAAGTATTCTTTCTCTTTAGAAAGTCCTGCATGGAAACTAACTGCATAAGCATTTTTCCTCTAGGGATATTTAAGAAATCCATAGCACCAGCTTTAATTAAACCTTCAGTAATCTTTTTGTTGTTATGCTCAACTACATCTTGATAATCTTTGTAATGAATAGTATCAACTTGTGAACCAACATTACGAATATAAGTTAAACCAACTCTAATACCTTCTTTTTCAGCCTGCCACTCTAAATTTCCTGTACGTAAATTTGGCTGTAATATGTTAATACCAAGACGCTTACATTCTGCTACATAAGGTACAACATCTTTCTGGTCTTTTTTTGAATTAATTAAAGCACACATAAATTCTTTAGGGTAATATACTTTTAAATATGCTGTAATATAGCTCAAATATCCATATGCTGTAGCATGAGATTTATTAAAAATATATCTACCAGCAGCTTTTATTTGATTACCAATATATTCGGCAATCTCTTTGCTAAATCCTTTCTTTATTACTGCTGTTTTAAAATCTTGAGTTGCCTTTTCAATTTTATCTTCTTCTTTTCTACCAATAATTTTTCTTAACATATCGGCTTGTCCCATTGTATATCCTGCTAATTTCTGTGCAAGCAACATTACTTGCTCTTGATATACAATAACATTATAAGTAGGACTTAAAACTTCTTCTATTTCTTTGCAAAGGTAAATAATTCGTCCACCATTTTTGCCATTTACATAAGAATCAACTAAGCCACTTCCTAGCGGTCCTGGTCTAAACAAGGCAACCAAAGCGATAATGTTTTCAAAGCAACTTACTTTCATATCTTTAGCTAATTTCCGCATACCGCTTGAATCCATTTGGAAGCAACCTAATAAATCACCTTTTTGATACAATTTAAATACTTTTTCGTCATTTGTGTCTAGGTTATAAATATCAACTTTACCTTTAATTTGTTTTAAAGTGTTATCTATAACATCTAAAGTATTCAACCCTAGTACATCTAATTTCATCAATCCAAAATTTTCCAAATCATGAAAATCACCAGAAGCAACTTGTGTCCAAATTCTTTCGCCATTAAGTGATTCATCAGATATACTTTGATATTCGATTGGAACATAATTAATCGTATCATCTGGTGTTATCAAAACTGCTGAAGCATGACTACCAAACGCACCCATTCTTCCATAAAAATGTTTAGCTGTGTCTATGAGCTTTTCTTTATTAACTTTAGCCCTAACATTAATGACATCATCTATTTCCTCAATTTGTTTAGTAATATCATTAACAATAGTAGGTTCAATTCCTAAAACTTGCCCTGCACGTTTAATAGCACTTTTATTTCCAAGATAAGAATAAGTTCTTATTTTCATTACATTGCCATATTTATCTATTAAATAACCTATTGCTTCACCTCGTCTTGATGTTTGTAGGTCATTGTCAATCGTTACTACCTACTATTTCTAGTAGGACTAGACTATCTCTTTACCATATCTAAAAAGACTTAGGTATCCTGCACTTCGAGAGGTAGTCAAATCCTCCCTACGAACCAATGTTCTAGTCGTTACACTTTATTGTAAATTCTTTGTATGCCCTATATTTTTGTAACATTGCCCATGATATATTATATTTATCACTTGCAAAATTTAATTTAAAAGAATTTACAATCTTAGCACGGTATTGCCTTCGCCTTTGCGTTAAGGTTTTCACCGTTAGCAATATTTCTATCACACCTACTGACCAAGTAGTTCACAGGACTTAACACTTAATGTTTCCATTAAGCTCGACTATCAAAAAAAACAATCTGGTGCGGAAACACGTTCTGGATTACAAAAACGTTCAAATAAGAGATTATACTTTATAGGGTCTACGTGATGAATACCAAGAAGCCAAGCAACTACACTTCCTCCTACGCTATTGTGAACAATACTACCATTGGCAACGTAACTATGGTCTTCTTCTGTTGTTATGTCGTATACTGTAGTTTTTGTTTTTGGTAAAAATTCAACTTTTCTAACATATTGAAAGTCATAACATTTATCATAAT
>CALUSG010000072.1 GCA_944323365.1 Candidatus Gastranaerophilales bacterium | reverse complement strand
TGTTAGAAATATCTCCAAGCTTTATGGCGTATATAAATCCGGTATTATTAAGCATATTGATAATATATAAAGCATTAGGAGTAAAAGCAGTAGCAACCGGCGAACTGGGTCAAGAGATAGGCGAGGCGAATAATAGTGTATTGAGTACAACACAGAGCGGTGTATTGACGGCAAGGGCGTCAATAGCGGGGAATCAGCAGGCAGTAGAGGAGATAACAGGAACAGAAGCGATAGATAAAGCAGCAGAAGGAACAGAAGAAACAACAGAAGGAAATACAACAACAGAAACAGCAGAAGGAAATACAGCAACAGAGAATACAGCAACAGAAAATACAACAGCAGAAGAGACACAAAATGCAGTTGAAGAAGCAACAGCAGCGACAACAGGGGCCACTGCAGGGGCAGGAGCCGCTGCAGTGGCTTTGGATGCGATAAATAGCGAAGTTACAACTATGCCTACAAATACAACAGCTAAAAAGTCTTCTAATTCATCCAGCGGTAGTAATTCTGAAATGTCTACTGATCAAATGGCTGCTGAAGGTGAAAAAGCAATTGATGAAGGTGAGGATGCTAATAAGGATTATAAAGAAAATAAAAAGCAAACTGAAGAAAGTCAAGATACATCTAAAAAATCTGAAGGAGAAGCAAGTGATTTAGCAAAAGATTCTAAAAAAGTAGAAAAAGATGCTAAAAAAGACGAAAAATCCTTAGAAAAACAATCTAAACAAGTATTAAAGCAAATTAACAAAGACCAAAAAGAAATAGAAAAATTAACAAAAGATTCAGAACAAGCTATACAAGAACAAAACACATTAGCGGCAGAATTTGAAGCGTTGAATGCACAAACAGAAGAAGCTAATGCACGTATAATGGCAAGCCAACAATCAGGCGGCACAGGCGGCGGAATGTTGTCAGGTCCTTCTATAGATAAAGAAGGAGTGCAAGGCGGCGGACTTTTAGCACCTTCAGCACCTGCCGGCGGCGGTTCTGACGTACAAGGAGATGTTAACATTGTCGTTGCAAATCAGGCTAGAATGACTGATATATCAGGTCGTTTTAATGTCTTGACAACCCGCATAAACACGAATAAATTATCCATGACCAAACTTTTCCAATCTTCTAATAAAAACTACAGAAAATATGAAAAGTTAACAAAACAAAGAATAAAAATGCAAAAGGCTGCTCAGAAAAAAGAAAAAGAAAAGCAAGCCAAAATGCAAAAATCTTTAGCTGTTATTAATATTATTAATACAGTATTTACGATTGTGCAAGCAACAGTAACTTTCTTACGTTGTTTAGGATACATATTAATAGCATTAGGAGTTAGTTTTTCTGCTCTTAGTGGTATTCCTATAATTGGTCAAGCCATATTTGCTCCTTTGGCAACGGCCGCAAATGTTACTGGAAATACTACTAATACTGCTTCTGAAACATTAGATAAAGTTCTTAAAATAGGTATTGCATTATGTTCATTAGCAAAAGTAGCCGTGTTATTTGCCTTTGGTGAAAGTAAACAAGCATGGACAACATTAGGAACTACTATAGCTAGTAATCTTATGAATGCAGTCGGTGCAGGTGGTAGTATGAGCAGCATATCTAATGCAGCCCAAGCAGGGTTAGGTTTGGTATCATCAGGAGCACAACTTGTTGCATCAGGAGCACAAATGAAGGCCGATATTCAAACCGTTCAAGGTAAAGAAGTTGATGAAAAATTAAATACTATATCTACAATTGCTGGTGTTATTTCTTCAACGGCAGGTGCTGCCGGTGGTCTTGCAGGCGGATGGAAAGACGGTAATATTGGGCAAAAAGTCGGAATGATTGCAACTTTAGGCGGTACATTAACTAGTGGTGCGGGACAAGTAAGTACACTTATAAAACAATCAAAAGGCAAAGATCCCGGCAAACTTGAAAGTATTTTAAATACTGTTGGTACATCTCTTTCAATAGCAGGTTCTTTAACTTCTATAATAAGTGGATATGCAACTTCTAATAACAAAAATGATAAAAATGCAGTCGATGAAAACGGCAATATTAAAAAAGTTGAAGGCAGTGAATCTCCAAAGAACCCTGAAAATAATAATAATCAGGAAACATCAGAATTACCTGAAGGCGAATCTCCTGAGAACCCTGAAACTACCGATACACAGCCTTCTGCAGAAGAAAATGCTATAGCAGCAAACCTTCAACAAAACGGCAGCTTAGATAATCCTGAACCGGTAGAAGCCGAAATTGACGGTGCAATAGCCGCAGCACAAGAGGTTGCAACTCAACAGCCGGAAACAGAAGTTTCAAAAGAAATCACTAACTACAATGCCGGTGACGAAAGTGTTGACCCTGAAGTCCAAAACCTTGTTGATGAAAATCAAAACGTTAATGTAACAGAAAGAGAAAAAACAGAACCTATAAAAACCTTAGAATCAAAAGAAGTTAAATCAACAGTAGACCCTGAACAAGATTTGCAATCTGAATTCACAGGAATGAGCAAAAAAGAAATAAGACAATGGAAATTACAAAAATTCCAGGCTAAAATGGAAAAACCATTAAAAATTATGGGTGATGTCGGCAATGTTGCAACACAAGGTATGCAATTATATTCAAATATAGAGCAACTAAACAGTGCCGGCAGTGCCGAAAGCGATGCTAATGCTCTTATATATGACATGAAACAAGGTAAATCCTTGATGAAAAAAATCAAAAGACGCAGACATAACTGGTATGGTTATGCTCGGGCTTAATTATAATTAAAAGCTAGAGTTGTTATCTAGGATTACCTAATAATCACTTATTTCATTATCTTCTTCATCTTGAAGCATTGATAAATCCGCATTGCAAGTCGGATTAAAATCCTCAGGTAAATATTCGCTATCAGGCCATATCGTATCTTCATCATACCTTGAAGCATGTAAATTATATGTTGTTGTTAAATCTGAATTACTTAAATTTGTTTCTGATAATATACAACCGGCCATATCACAATCCGTAAAGTTACAGTAAGTCATTTCCGCATAACTGCAATCCGCTCCGGTCAATGAACTCTCTGTAAAATCACAATCCAATACATGTGCTCTTGTAAAATCTACTGACATTAAATCTGTATTTGTGAAATTTACAAATGATAAACTACAATCTGCAAAAGAACTTGAATTTAAATCAGCATCCGTAAAATCTATCTCTCGTAATGTCAAACCCGAAAAATCTACTTCACTCAAATCAACTTCTTCTTGATCTCTTTTCCATTCATTGAATTTTTCAGGATTTTTTTCTAATAACTCTACAAGTTCTTCCTTTGTATAATCTATCATTTCTTTCTCCTTAATCTTCTAATAAATTTAGTTGTATTGCTAATAAAACTGCCTGCGTTCTGCTTGTTACGTTTAGTTTCTTAAAGATACTATTCATATGACATTTTATAGTCACCAAACTCAATACTAATTTTTCTGCTATTTCTTTATTGTTAGCACCTTCTGCTACCATTTTCAGCACTTCTTTTTCTCGTGAAGTTAGAGGTAAAATATTCCCTGGCAATTCTTTAAGTACTACGGAAGACTTTTTGTATCGTCTTAATACCGCTTCCATACGTGCTAATAGATTCTGCAAAACAAATGGTTTTACTATATAATCATCTGCACCGATTTTTAAGCATTCTACCATTTTTTGTTCTACAGCCGTTATCATTATAACAGGAACATCTTTTGTTGCAACATTTTTTCTTATTTCTTGCAGCGTTTTTTTACCATCCATATTTGGCATCATTACATCTAATAATATAATATCGAATTTATGTTTTGATAATAAATCTATTGCTTGCACTCCATCAGTAGCGGTTTCAACTTCATAACCATAATATGGCAATGCTTCGTTTAAATATTTGGGGTTATCATCAACTAATAATACTGATGTCATATATCCTCTTATACAATTTTATTTTTCAATGCTTTTAATGCAGCTTGAAGTCGGTCATCCACTTCTAATTTTTGCAATATGTTTGCAACATGAGCTTTAGTTGTATTTATACTTATAACAAGCATTTGAGCTATTTCCATATTACTGTAGCCTTCGGTCATAAGTTTTAATATTTGAGCTTCTCTTGCCGTTAAGTCATAGTCTTTATATGTATTATTGGTATCAGTGCTAGTTGAATTTGCACTCGCTTTTAAAACTATATGAGCAATGCTCGGGTCAAACCAAGCAGCTCCGTCTGCTACTGACTGAACAACCTGTACAAGCCTTTGAGGATTAATCTCTTTTGAGCAATAAGCATTTGCACCCGCTTTCAAGCTGTTTAGGACTTCTTTTTCATCGTTATGAGAGGTTAGCATTATTACTTTAACATCTTTATTTTGAGAACGAATTTGTTTTGTTGCCTCTATTCCATTCATTTTAGGCAATCCTAAATCCATTATTATAATATCTATCGGATTGTTATTAAAAATTTCTATTGCAGTTTCTGCAGAATCAGCCTCAAAAATCTCATTGATATAGTCAACACCTTCAAACGTTGTTTTCAAGCCAAAACGTGTTAATTCATGGTCTTCTACTATTAATATGTTTTTCTTCATATACTGAGTTCCTCTTTTGCCGGTGCATATTTCGGATTTAACATAAGACTTTTTCTAAAACTTCTTTTTGCATCTGCTGTTAAACCTTTATTTTTATATACCAATCCTTGATAATAATAATATCTAAAATCGTTTTCGTCAATATATTTTGCTATTGCCAAATAATTTGAGGCTGTTTCCAGTTGA
This sequence comes from Candidatus Gastranaerophilales bacterium, assembly GCA_944323365.1. GTDB lineage: Bacteria > Cyanobacteriota > Vampirovibrionia > Gastranaerophilales > Gastranaerophilaceae > SIG32. The sequence continues at coordinate 6,277 of CALUSG010000072.1, read as the reverse complement.
TTTTTATCAATCTCTGTTCTTGCAAGATCTATCCAGCCGTCCTTAAAATCAAGATTTATTGCAACAGATTTCTTTAAATAAGGAATTTCACGACTTTTATCTATTAATGCCATGTTATAGTATGATATATAAGAATCTGCATTATATTTTAATATTTTGGCAAAAATATCTTTTGCTTTTTTAATATTCCCTATTTTTAAATATGCCAATGCAGCCTTTTCATCAGGTATATACGATATTTTGTCTTCTGAAGCGGCATTTTCATAATACTTTACAGCTTCATCATAATTTTCATTTCTATATGCCAAATCACCTAGTACAAGTAATGCAATATCATTTGATTTATCAAGCTTATAAGCTTTTACGGCATTATCTTCCGCTTTCTCATACTCTTTTAAATCGTAATAAACACGTGATAACAGGGCATAAATATTTTTATTATTACTTTTTTTAGTATTGAATGCTGTTTGCAAGGTACGCATTGACTTATTTAATTCATTCTCATAATAATAGTAATAAGCTAAATGATATTTTTTCTCAAATTCATTTTTCTTTGTTTTGTATAAAATATATTCCTCGATGGAATTTACTTTTCGGTTAAATTCAGTTGTCAAAAGTGTTTGAGATTTTATTGCATTAACAACTTTTAATGCGTTTTGCGGTTTAGAAGTTTGAGAAAGAATTTCAGCTTTCAATTTTTGGTAGTTAATATTTTTTGAATTTTTGGAAATAGCAATATTAATATATTTTTCAGCTTCTGCAATGTTATTTGACTTATAATACCCTAAAGCTGTAAGATAATTGGCATAATCGTATTTATCCAAAAGAGCGGTATTTTTAACCAATTCTGCAGTAACTTCCTGACTTTGCTGATTATATACAATATTTGAAAACATTTCTGCCAGGTATATTTCATCATCTTTTGACAGTTTTACTGCCGGAAAATAAAAATGTTTTACGTCTTCAATTTGTAAATACGAAATATCCTCATCGGAAATTTTTGACATAGCAAGTTCAGATAATCTAAACAACCCTAACTCAGCCATTTTTCCGGACATTTCTAAATAAACATAATCCGAAGGGGAAACATTTTCTATCAACACTTCAAAATCCATGTATGATGAACGTACATTACTTTGAATAAATCTATTTAAGGCTATTGCATATTGATTGTGTACGTCATTTTTTGTTAAAGTAACTTTTTTAGGTAACGGTATGGCTTCTTTAATAATAGGCAAAGGCACATCCAACGGGTTTGCAGGCTTTATTAAGTCATTAATATTTACGGCAAAAACCTGCTGGCAGCTTGCCGTTATTAAAATTATTAAACTTAAAATTTTCTTTTTTTTCATTAAACCTCATTACCTGAATAATAATGATTAAATAATTCAACAATATTAGCGTTACTGCCACTGTTAATAAAGTTATATATATCTAAAAGATTATAGTGGCTTAAGATTTCTTTATCTTCGTCTTTGAATACAATATGACTTTCCGTTAAAAAGACATTAACCAGCTTATCCAAAGATATAGACAAAAATACATCTACAATATTTTTATCAAAATGTGTACCTGAATCATTTATCAAAATTTTTATCACATTAAAAATAGGCATTTTATCACGATAGTGACGTCGTGAAGTAATAGCGTCAAAAACATCTGATACCGCTAAAATTCTACCTCCATACGGGATATTTTCACCGCTAAGGTGACGATAATAGCCGCTGCCATCCCATTTTTCATGATGCGAACAGGCTATATCCGTTATCAGTTTAAAATCATCGGACATATGAATTTTATCTAAGATATCATGTGTAATTTTCACGTGCTGCTGAATATGAGCATATTCTTCAGGTGTTAATTTACCCTCTTTTTGAAGAACGGAATCACGTATTCCTATTTTCCCAATATCGTGTAATATGGCAGCTTTTTCAATAATTTCTTTATCATGAAGATCCATATTTAAAGCGTCAACAATAAGCATTGCATATAATTTTACCCTGCTGGAATGACCTGCTGTGATTTTATCACGTGCATCAATAGATGTGGCTAAAGTATCTATAAAACTATCGAATAGTTGCTTTTGTTCTTTATATAGTTCTTTTTGTTGTTCAAAAAGCTGTGCATTTTCTAATGCAATACTTGCACTACCGCCTATTGCGACAAGCAAATCTTCATCATTCTTTGTAAAAACACCGCTAAGCTTATTTAAAACTTGAAATGCACCTATAATTTCCTGATTATTATTTTTTATAGGCATACATAGAATAGATTTGGTATGATAACCTGACTTGCTGTCTACGTCTTTATTAAAACGAGGGTCACTATATGCATCAGCAATATTAACACTTTCGCCGGTTTTAACAACATATCCTGCAAGTCCTTTATTTGCCGGGAACCTTATTTCCTGACTGTCCATACCTAAGGCAACTTTAGACCACAACTCATCCTTTTCTTTATCATATATAAATACAGTACACCTATCGGCCTGTATAGCATTTTTTGTTTCCTCTGCTATAACTTTTAACAAAACATTTATATCAGTTAATGCAGTGATAGAACGACCGATTTTGACCAAAGAAACCAAAGGGTCACTTTTCATCGGTAATGAATAATCCATACCGTTTTCAACTTGATTTATTCGTGCGTTAATGTAATCAGACATTAGAAACTCATCATTTTTCGCTGCAAAATTTTTGGCATTATTATAATGTAGAAGTGCTACGTCGCTGTTATGTTCATTAAAATTAATATTCCCTTGAACAATTTCAGCAAAAAGTTTTGCGGTGTCATCTTTTGAATACTGAGCCATATATACGGCATCATTTACTGTTTGTAACACGTCATTATAATCTTCAGAACCTGATAAATAAGCCGATAATGCCGCTAAACTCATACAAACAGAAATATATTCGGATGATTTTAAAACCGTAAATTGCTTTTGAGCTTCTAAAAATTCATTTTTCGCAAGCTCATAATTTTTGTCATTTAAATCATTTATACCTTTTCGTATTAAATCTTTCCCCTGCGTTTCCAACTGTGCATTTAAAACTTCTGTCATCGCTTTTTCCTCTTTTAAATTATTGTACAATATTTTATAGAAATTTTCAAAAATAGTTACATTTTGTCAAAAATAATTTAAGTATATGAGGCAAAAATATAATTTATAAGCTAGTATTTGAATGTAACAAAAATGAGGTAATACTATGGCAGATAATTTTCAAACATTAAAATGTCCAGCTTGTCAAAAAGAAATGACAAAAGTCTTTGTTCCATCAGAAGGTGTGAACATAGATATATGCCTTGACGGGTGTGGAGGTATGTATTTTGATACAAGAGAATTTAAATATTTTGATGAGCAACATGAAAACATTGAAGAAATACTAAAAGCTATAGAAGGTAAAACATTTATAAAAGTAAATGAAGAGTTACCAAGAACTTGTCCCGTATGTGGAGCTAGAATGGTAAAAAACTATTCAAGTGTAAAAAAAGAAATTCAAATTGACGAATGTTATGCCTGCGGCGGGAAATTTTTAGACCACGGTGAACTGGAGAAAATAAGATCAGAATATTTAACAGAAGCAGATAGAAGTGCTGATATAATGGCATCCGTATATGATACGGTGGGTGTTGAAATAAAACGTTTAGACGAAGAAAATGCAAAACTTAGGGCTAATCGTTCATGGATGAAAAAATTATTTGATAAAATGGTTTACGGCTAACAATTTTATTAAAAATAATAAATATAAGAACTTCTATATATACATATATAGAAGTTCTTATTATAATTAAGCCCGAGCATAACCATACCAGTTATGTCTACGTCTTTTGATTTTTTTCATCAAAGATTTACCTTGTTTCATATCATATATAAGAGCGTTAGCATCGCTTTCGGCACTGCCGGCACTGTTTAGTTGCTCTATATTTGAATATAATTGCATACCCTGTGTTGCAATATTGCCAACATCACCCATAATTTTCAATGGTTTTTCCATTTTAGCCTGGAATTTTTGTAATTTCCATTGTCTTATTTCTTTTTTGCTCATTCCTGTGAATTCAGATTGCAAATCTTGTTCAGGGTCAACTGTTGATTTAACTTCTTTTGATTCTAAAGTTTTTATAGGATCTGTTTCTTTTCTTTCTGTTACATTAACGTTTTGATTAGACTCAGCAAGTTCATTTACATCAGAAGAAAGAGTTCCGTCTTGTGAGCTGTCATAAGATAGTATTTCGCTGGCTGTTTCTTCAGTTGTTGTTGTTTTTGTTACTTCATTTACTGTAGCTATTGCATCATCAAGTTGAGTTTCTGCTTTAGCAGGGTGTGTATTATTTTCCTGCAAACTGACTGCCACCAAAGTTTCTTCACTGGTAGGTTTAGATTCATCTTTAGAACTATCATCTGTATTGCCGTCTTTTTTATCTGTTTTGCCAAAGTTTTCCGAAGCTTTTTTATCACCTTGTAGATTATTGGAATCATTTTTTGGAAAATAGCTGGCTATTACTGACGTTAAGGCTCCTGCAGTGGATAAAGATGAACCAATCAAACCTAAAATAGCTTCAAGTTTACCCGGGTCTTTACCTTTTGATTGCTTGATCATACTGCTTATTTGAGCGGAAGACGTTAGAGCACCGCCAACAGCAGATACTGTACTACCAATATTTTGTGCGATATTATTTCCTTTCCAACCTCCTGCAAAACTTGCTGCTGAACCTGTAGTCATCGATACAATAGATGCGATAGTTGATAAATTTTCTAATGATTTATCATTTTCTTTACCTTGCAATGTATTAATATTCATTGCCATATCAGCACCTGATGATACCATTGAAGATACAGCGGAAGCACCTTGTAAAATACCTTGTCCCAAATTAGCTGCTTGGCCTGCTTGAGCAGCAGCTTGAAGTCCTTGATTCGCTATACTGGAAGCTCCAGCAACAGCCGCTACGGCAGTAGCTACTGTTTGTGCTAATGTAATAAATGCTTGTGCAATATTTCCTGCACAGAATTGAATAATCGTTTTAATTAAACCACATGCAACAAGACCCCATGCACCTACTTGAATAAGTACCTGACCAACAGCTGCTGTAAAAGGTATTGCAGAAAGCAAAGTACCAACCGCAGAAACTATAGAAAAAACATTGTTAAAGATACCTATTATTGCATCACGTTTTTCAATTTTAGCTTGTTTTTCTTTCTCTCTTTTTTGAGCTGCTTTTTGCATTTTTATACGTTCTTTACGTAATTTTTCATATTTTCTAGTCCTTTTTTTGGACACATCAAAAAGTTTAATAATAGAACGTTTGTTTTTACTTATTCTTTTATCTAATGTTGTAAATTTAGTTGAAATTTCGGTCATTCTAGACTGGTTTTGGGTTAATGTTGTAATATCATTTTGCAATTCACCTGAATTATCTTCTCCCATAGATGGAGATAAAAGCCCACCAGCCTCTTCTTGTGAAACAATTGGCATTGCAGCCTGATTATTCTTTTTAGAATTTATACGTTCGTTTATAGTTGCATTTTGACTATTTAATGTTTCAAACTCAACAGCTAAAGCTTCTTTTTCTTTTGCAGCTTTTTCAGAATCTTTAATTAATCTATCAATTTTTTTATCATCTTGCTTCATTAACTTTTCATGATTTTTTAAATCTTTTTCAACTTGTTTTTCAGTTTTTTGAGAATCCTTATCCGTTTGTAAGGTTTCATCAGAATCCGCCTCAGTTTCACTTTTTATACCACCAAGACCCTTTTTCGCTTCTTTTCCTTCTTTTTGTGCATTATCAGCATTTATTTGAAGGCTATCTTCGTCTTGTTTTGAAGATGTTGATGTGGAATTTGTACTTATTTTAGAAAGACTATTTTCATCAATCTCCGGTACAGAAGCAATATTGGTAGTATCTCCTGATTTTAAATCCCCAATAGAATTATTTATTGTTTCTAAAGAATCTACAATCTCAGCATTTGTTTCATTAGCTTCAACTGCATTTTGTGTCTCTTCTGCTTCTGTATTCTCTTCTGTTATATTTCCTTCTGCTGTTTTATCTATCGCTTCTGTTCCTGTTATCTCCTCTACTGCCTGCTGATTCCCTGCTATTGACGCCCTTGCCGTCAATACGCCGCTCTGTGTTGTACTCAATACACTATTGTTTGCCTCGCCTATCTCTTGACCCAGTTCGCCGGTTGCTACTGCTTTTACTCCTAATGCTTTATATATTATCAATATGCTTAATAATACCGGATTTATATACGCCATAAAGCTTGGAGATATTTCTAACA
>CALUSG010000071.1 GCA_944323365.1 Candidatus Gastranaerophilales bacterium | reverse complement strand
ATTTTTCTTCTTGGTTTTCTTCATTTTCCAGTTCATTTATAGTTTCTTGGATATAGTCGGCGGCTTGTGTTATCATCTGATCCGCTTTCTCACATTCTACTATCCCAGCTAAGCCCCCGCCTAACATTGTTCCGCCTAGTATACTTAATATGCTGCCGCTGCTTATTAATATCGCTCCCTCTACTACTAAGCCCGTTCCCGCACTTACCATGCCGGCACCAGCTAAAAATGTTATTGGGTTGCTTAGTAATGGTGTCCCAGCTGCTATTAATCCACTTCCTATACTGACTTGTGTTCCGCCCATTGATATATATGCGGCTCCAAAGCCTATTACAGCCTGGCCCATGCCTGTTGCTGCAGCCATTGTTTTTTCTGTATCTGTGTTAAATCTTTCACGTTCTTTGTTTGTTTTTAATGTTTCTTGTAATTTTTCTGTTGCTGTTAATTCTTTTTCTGTTTCTGCTTGAATTTCTTTATCTATTGAAGCTTCTTCGCTTGTTTCTTCGTTATTTGTTTCTGTTGTGTCTTCTGCAGAAGTTTCTGAAGCATCATCTGTTGTTTGGCTTGTTGATTCTTCTGTTGTTGTTTCTGTAGTTTTTTGTGCTGATTCTTCTGCTTTTTCTTCTTGTACTTCTTCTTTTTTCTCTATTAAATCTTCTTTTGATTGTTCAGCTTCTTGTACAGCTTCTTCTGCTTCTTTTTGAGCAAGTTTTGCATTTTCTTTTACTTTGTTGATGGTTTTGAATATACCGAAACCTTCTGCTTGTAATTCAGGAATATCATAGCCTTGTTCTTTACCTTCTTCGCTATTTGGAATTTCGATTTCATTATTTTCAAATTCTTCGGATGTCATATTGAAGTTTTCACCCATTGCTTCTTTTGTTTCGCCGATTGTTTCTTCGGCGTTTACGGTGAATGTTTTTGCAAATTCGTATAATGATGCATATTGGTTCATCATTAATTGATTATTTAAAGTATTTGAAAATTGAATTAAATTGTTTGCGTTTGTCATAGCGTTGTCGGCTATGTCTTTACCTTGTGCTCCGGCTAATTGATTAGCTATATCGCCTGTTGCCATATCTATATAGCCTATTCCTGCTGTAACGTTTTTACTTTTATTGCCTTTTTCTGTTTTAGATAGTTGTTTTGCTAATTCTAAAGTATTGTTGCCTAATTCTACTCCTTCTTGTATATCTATTGATAATTCATCCATTGAGTTTATCAAATTTTGTAATTCATCGGATGTTGCTGATACGCTAGTTACGAGCTCGCCATCTTTTCCGTTTAACATTGTACCTAATTCACGGTATCTGCTTTCTTCTGTTTTGGATAAGCTGCCGCCTTTTTCTGCTTTCTTTGATAAAAGTTGCCATTCTTTAGTTAATTTTTCAATTTGTTTTAGGGAATCATTTTTGCTTTTTTCTTGTTTTTCTTTAATTTCTTGTGCTCGTTCTGCCAATTCTTCAAATGTATCAAATTTTTGATCCATTTCGGTTTGGCTGGTTAATGCTTTTTGGCTCAATGTCTGAGTCTTTTTTTGCATTTCAGTTAATTCACCTTTACCTGAATTTTCGGTTGACTTTTCTATTTCCTCTGTAGCTTGCGGATCATCATTGACGACGTATGCTGTTACGTCGCTGTCCTGCATTGAATGAGCCCATGCAAGCATTTCTTTTGGAATAAGCACACCATTTGCTTCCATTTCTAATATTTCTTCATAAGAAAATTGTGCCCAGGCAGGATCATTGGGCTTTAGGTTGTATGATGGTAAACTGTTTAAATGTCTGCTAAAATTCTTTAGTCTGTTTTTTTGTATAAATTGTTTTGCAAATACTTCCCAATCTGCGTCTTCGTAATTTGTATACCCTGCTTTCCCTTCGTATAACGCTTTAAGTTTTTCTATGGTTTCTTTTAAGTATGCATCATTAGCCGCTTTAACTTCTGCGTTATATGCGGCTTCTTCTTCCGGTGTATCAAACGTCGGACGTAAATTATTTAATGTTTCCCTTGATATTCTTGATACCATGCATACCTTTCCTTATCCTGTATGACGGTATTTTTGAGTCCAAACTTTAAGATTTAACCGGTATTGTTACAGAATGTAACAATTATTTTGTATAAAAAAATTAGCCAAAATTTTTGGCTAATTTTTTCTTAAGAATTTTTATTTATAAATGTTTTTCAACATTTGAAAGTATAGATGATTTTGGCATTAAACCAACGAGTCTTTCTACAGCTTTGCCTTCTTTAAATACTAATAAACTTGGTAAACCGCTTATTGAATAATCTTTCGCTGTCTTTAAGTTTTCATCAGTATTTATTTTTACAACTTTTACTTTTTCACCTAATTCATTAGAAACTTCATCCAATATAGGTCCTAATTTTCTGCAAGGACCGCACCATGGTGCCCAAAAGTCTACTACAACCGGCTTCTCTGAATTTAAAACTTCTTGTTCAAATGTTGCATCATTGATTTCAATTGCGTTTGACATAATATCTCCTTTTTTCTATATCTGCTATTCTATCACAGAAATTTTTTTTATGTTATTATCTTAATAGATTGTAATAGGATATTAAAATGACCCGTAAAAAAATAATTGAAATTGTTTTGGACACTGAAACTACCGGACTTGATTACACTAAAGAAAAAATGGTCGAGTTCGCTGCTGTCAGACTCGAAAATGGTAAAATTAAAGATGAATTTCAGACATTAATTAACCCAAAGCAGCATATTAGAAAATCAAGTATTGCAATCCACGGTATTACCCCTGATATGATAAAGGATGCTCCAACCGAAGCGGAAGTCATGCCGGCTATACTTGAATTTATTGGAGATTATCCTATTGTTGCCCATAATGCTATCTTTGATTTTATGTTTCTTAACGAAGCAAGTTTGAGAGTTTTTGGTAAAGGAATTGATAATCCAAGAATTGATACTCAGCAAATGTTTAAAGAGGTTTACCCTGATTTAGATTCTCATGGGCTTGAAGCTTTGACAAATAAATTCAATGTAGAACTTAAAAATCACCACCGTGCTATGGCTGATACTATGGGGCTTGCTCTCGCTTATCCCAAGCTTAAAAAACTTTATCTCCAAAAATATGATTGGGAAGTTAAACAGCTTGATAATGTTGAATATCTTTTTGAAAGATTTTTGAGAATTCAACAAACTGTAAATACTTTGCAGTCTGAATTACAGGATTTAAAATCTGTATTTAAGTTGTATTTTGAACAAGGCGGTTCGCCTATTACGGCTCAATCCGGTGAAACTTTGGTCTATAGTTCTAAACAAACTTTCGGGTATGATTTGGCTGAAATTAAAGAAGTTCTTGATGAAGTCGGTGCTTTTGAAAAAGCCGTAAAAGTTAATACAGGTTTTATTGATAGGCTTATATGCGGTCATAGCCTTAATGAAGAAAAGAAAGATATTATCAGAAATGCACGCCAGGAGCTTTCTGAAACAAGAAATATACAAGTTATAAGGAATAAATAGTTATGGGATTGAAAGAATTTTTTAAAGAACCTCCTGCTTTAGAGCAAATTAAAGACGGAGAAAAAGTGAAGTCAATGTATTCACATTGGCGTTTGAGAATTTTTTACGCATGTTTTATAGGCTATACGGTCTTTTATTTGTGTAAGAAAAATATTGCGGTTGCTTTGCCTGGAATTATGGATGAATTTGGTTATACCGCTACAGAATTGGGCCTTTTAGGCAGTTCACTGTATTTAACATATGGTATTGGTAAATTTGTTAATGGTGTTTTAGCTGACGGGTCTGATGTTAGAAAATTCTTTCCAACAGCGTTATTGATGACTGCAATAGCAAATATTTTATTTGCCCTTGCTCCTAATGCTGTTGAACTTCTCGGTTTAAGTCCTAAAATGACTGCAATGGTTTTGCTATGGGTGCTTGCGTTTTTGTGGGGCGTTAGCGGTTGGTTTCAATCTGCCGGATTCCCTGCGGTTGCCAAAAGCTTAACCTATTGGTATTCCAATTCTGAACGTGGAACTAAATGGTCTTTGTGGTCTTGTTCTCACCAAACAGGTACTTTCTTGAGTTTTATTCTTGCAGGTCACATCGCTGCACATTTCGGCTGGAGGGCTGCTTTTTTGGTCCCGGGGGTTTTAGCGGTCATTACGGCTTTATGGCTTTATGAAAGATTAAGAGATAGACCTCAATCTCTCGGATTGCCTGATGTCGAAGAATATAGAAACGAGCCTGTTAAAGTTAAATCTTGTGATGAAAAAAATACCGAGGACAATATGTCTTATGTCCAAATCTTCAAAAAATATGTTTTGTGTAATAAAACAATTTGGCTTTTAGCTATTGCTTATGTTTTTGTTTACATAATTAGATTTGGTGCTGAAGACTGGATGATTATGTATTTGAAAAATGCTAAAGGTATTAATCTTGATCAGGCTACAAATATGATTGCTTCACTTCCTTTAGTTGGTATTTGCGGTACTGTTTGTGCTGGTTTGATATCTGATAAGTTGTTTAAAGGCAAAAGAGCACCTGTTAATTTGATTTATCTCGTTGGTGTTATTTTTGCAATTATAGCTTTAAAATTTAATACAATTAATTCTTTGAATTATGTCATTATAGGATTATTGGGAGCGTTTACTTATGGCCCGCAGATGATGATAGGCGGACTTTGTGCTGTTGAAAGCAGTTCCAAAAAAGTTGCATCTGCTGCTTCCGGTTTTACAGGTACATTCGGCTATATTGGTGCTTTCCTATCAGCTACAGGAACAGGTTATCTTGTTGATAAATTAGGTTCCAATGGTCAGCAAAATTGGGATGGTGCTATCTATTTTTGGCTTGTTTCCGGTATTATTTGTCTGATTATTTGTACAATTCTTGCAATTGATGAGTACAAAAAGGATTCGAAAAAAGCTTAACGATAAAAAAGCGGTCATCTGACCGCTTTTTTGTGTATAAATATTTTTTTATAGTATAATATCTACAATGAAGAAAAAGTTGTATGTAATATCAGGTTCATCAGGTGTTGGTAAAGGCACTGTATTAAAGGGATTTTTAGAAAGAAACCCAAAATTTATGCTGTCAATTTCTTGTACTACTAGAAAACCTAGACCGGGTGAAGTTGATGGAGTAAATTATTTTTTTCTTTCTCCCGAAGAATTTAAAGACTGTATTGAAAATGATAAGTTTTTGGAGTGGGCAAATTTTGCAGGTAATTTTTACGGAACTAAGAAAAAATACATTAATCAGTGTCTTGAGGAAGGTAAAGATATAATTTTAGAAATTGATACACAAGGAGCTTTGCAGGTTAAAAAACGCATGCCTGAGGCTGTTTTGATATTTATTTCTCCTCCGTCATATGAGGCTTTGGAAAATCGTTTGCGTGGACGTCATACAGAGGATGAAGACACTATCAAAAAACGACTTAATGAAGTGAAAATTGAACTTGAACGTGCAGAAAATTTTGATTATAAAATTGTAAATGATGATTTGCAAAAAGCAATTATTACACTTGAAGATATAATTAATAAGGAGCAGGGAAATGCTTAGCGGAAAGACGATTTTAATTGGCATAACCGGCGGTATAGCCGCTTATAAAATTTGCGAATTAATCAGGATGTTTAAACGTCAAAATGCTAACGTTCGCATAATTTGTACTCCTAATGCGATGAATTTTGTTACAAAACTTACTTTACAGAATCTTAGTCAAAATGAGGTTGGGATTGAGGAGTTTGTAATTCCGGACTTTAAACCGGAACATATTTCTTATGCAGATGAAGCGGACATCATGCTAATAGCTCCTGCAACGGCTAATACTATCGGAAAAATTGCAAACGGAATTTGTGATAATCTTTTGACATCTGTTGTATGTGCATTTAAAAAAAATATTTTAATTGCCCCTGCTATGAATTTTAATATGTGGCAAAATGATATTATTCAAGAAAATATTTCAAAGCTAAAACAATTCGGTTATGAAATAATTGAGCCGGAAGCAGGTTTTTTGGCATGCGGAACAGAGGGAATCGGACGACTTTGTACTCTTGATAAAATTTTTGACAGGACTGTTGAAATTTTAAATTCTAAAAAAAAATTGGCAGGTAAAAAAATAGTTATTACTGCAGGCGGGACTATTGAAAATATTGATCCTGTTCGTTATATTTCTAACTATTCTTCAGGAAAAATGGGAATAGCACTTGCTGATATGGCATTTAATCAAGGTGCTGAAGTAGTCTTGATATCTACGGTTGATGTCCAACGTGTTTATAAAGTTGTAAATGTTAAATCTGCAATTGATATGAAAAAATCTGTTGAAGCTGAATTTGATAATGCGGATTGTGTAATTATGGCGGCTGCTGTTGCTGATTACAGAGTTAAAAATATTGCTAATCAGAAAATGAAAAAAACATCTGCTGATGAGATAACTTTAGAGCTTGTTAAAAATCCTGATATTTTACAAGAAATTTCAGCTAGAAAAACAACACAAAAGGTTATAGGTTTTTGTGCAGAAAGCGAAAATTTAATTCAAAATGCTAAAGAAAAAATTCAAAAAAAAGGTTGTGATTATTTAATAGCAAATGATATTTCAAGAAGTGATATAGGTTTTTCAAGTGATTATAATGAAGTTGTTATTTTAGATAAAAACGGTATTGTCAAAAAACTTGAACGTGAGAATAAGCGAGAAATTGCAAAACAAATTTTTGAGGTTATATATGGACAAGAAAAAAATAGCTCAGTTAATAGAGAACTTTGCTCCGCTAAATCTTGCTGAAGAATGGGATTGCTCCGGTTGGGTCGTAAATGTATTAAATAATTCGCAAGTACAAAAAATTATGATTTGTCTTACTGTGACTGATGATGTTATTAAACAGGCTAAGGAGCAAAATTGTGACATGATTATTTCTCATCATCCGTTATTTTTTGTACCATTTAATTATAAAAATATAGATATATATTGTGCACATACAAATTTAGATAGAACGCAAGGCGGCACAACTGATAAATTAATAGAAATTTTAAAGTTGCCCAATGGTAAATCTGTAGGGAGTTTTTTAAGGTTAGTAGATTTTGAATGTAATTTAGAAGAAATTACCGAAAGACTTTGCCAAATTTCTAATAATGTTAGAATAGTTAATAATAAAAATGTTTCTAAGTTAAAGAAAATCGCTTTTTGTGCTGGAAGTGGTTCAGAATTTATTGATGAGGCTGTTGCATTCGGTGCGGATGCTTTAGTTACAGGTGATATAAAGTTCCATACGGCTGTTGAAAGCCATATAGTTTTATTTGATATAGGGCATTTTGAAAGCGAAGTTCATGTTTTAAAAGTTTTTGTCGAATTATTGGCAAATAAAGCGGACATTGTTGTTGCAAACGAACAAAGTCCCTTTCAATCAAAAATCTTGACAAAGAAGTTTCACTAAGTAGAATAATAGATATCACGTTGGGGCGTCGCCAAGTGGTAAGGCAGCTGGTTTTGGTCCAGCCATCCGGAGGTTCGAATCCTTCCGCCCCAGTTTAAAAGGTCCCAATTGACGGGACTTTTTTATTTTTGATAAATTCCTAAGTCTGCTCTCAAAAAATGTTAATCAATTAAAGTATCTGAAACCCAACATCTTTTAAATTAATAAAATCACCCGAAGATAACTCTTTAACTCCGGTTATTCTTTCACCATTAATAAAAACATTTTCCGTTAAAGGCTCTATACGATAACCCGTAGCCGTTGGAGTTAATATTGCTTCATTAGTCTTTATTGGTGTTTTATTTTTAACACCTCTGTAAAGTATGCCAACTGTACTATTATTATCAAAATATTTTGAAACTAATCGATCAGTATTTTTAGGGTCTGTTATTTTGTACGGAAATACCTGTGGTACAATATTCCTAGATGTATTGCCGATGCTAAACACATTCCCATGCATTGCATCAAACAAATAAGTATCACTTTTTGTTATTATTTCATTCCAGGCATGTCCGCCACCATTATAATACCCTTGAACAATTCGACATTTTATGTTTAATTCATCCGCTAAAATTTTGGTTAATAATGCCCTATGTCGACACATTCCAGCACCACTATTTATAATATCTCCTAATAAAATTTCGGCTTGCTGTTCTTTCATTATATTTGCAACATATTTTGAAGTTTGTTCTCCTGACTTACTAATAGAAAAAACTTCATCTACAAATTTCATTAATTCGTCTACTTTTTGTTCATCACTTAACTTCTTGCCCTTAATTCTATTTTTAAAAGTCTCTATTGTTTTTACGAGTGTTGAATCTAATGTTCTGTCTAGTATGACAATTTCTTGATTACCATTTCTGAACCTGGAAATATTTCTACCACATTCATCAAACCTTGCCTGAGGTCCACAATACCTATAGCCATCAATTAAGCATTCTTTTTCTGTAATCAAATCTTTAGCTAATTTATTGCTCTGTTCAATTCCTTGCTTAGTACAAGGGTACGTGCCTTCAGGATGTATCTTAGGTTTTAGATATTGCCCACTTCTGATATGTTCTAAAAATTGTAAATCATCAGAACCATGGATTCTTTGACTAACTTTTATTTCTCCATTTTTAGTAAAGTTAAATAAATGACTTCTAGTACAACTAGAGTTATATAATGAAAGATTTTTAACACGTTGTGACATTAGCTGAATTGAATCACTAATAATGTTAGAACTTTTAGTGATAACAGTTGGTACTCGTCTAATATTGCTTCTAAGAGTTTTAGTTGTTAATTCAAGTGCTTTATATCCAATTCGTGCAAGCATAGGTTATTATATTCCCCTTATATTATATAAGGGGTTTTTCTTCTCAAAATTGCTTAATTATTACAAAAGATTAACTAAATTCTGTTTAAAATAGTCAAACTATCTGTCAAAAATAATCAAATACCTGTATATTTAGTCTATTCTAGTAAGATATTCGATGTAGGCCTCTTTTGTAATCCATTTTAATTTGTCTAATAATTTTTGTAGATTTTCGTCTGGAACATAAACATATAGAGAACCTCCGCCGATTTGAAATTTCCGGTCAATTTTTTCGGCTTCGGCAGGAACTGTTGCAGCTTTTAGTGCATTTTGAATAACATCGCAGGCTGAGTCTGCAGTTTTAGTAAATTTAAATATTGCACCAAAATTTGTATTTGAATTGACATTATTTGTACGCATAGCACATCCTTTCAATGTCTATAACGTATAAAAATAATATTTTTGCTATTTCTGTTGCACTTTGTATTGTTTCTTAATATAAATTAAGCCATAATAATTTATTTTGTCTATGAGAAGAAATAAAATTTTTTTAATTTTAACTATTTGATACTGTAGTTTGGGTAAGTTTATTTGATATTACGGTATAATTTTTAAAATGTTTTGGCATTTTAACTATTTTTCCATTTGATAATCGTATTCCTCTAAGAGTTCCTGCTGCACCGAAAATACCATTACATAAAACTCCTTGGATTGAAACAGTTCCTGTTTTCATATATTCTGCAACTCCACCAATTTCTATATTAGCAAGAAAAGTAGCAGGAACCCTTTTTGCTAATGATAGTGTTCTTGCAGTTTTGCCGTATACACCTCCGGCAAATGTTGAAAAGCCATCAATTAATGCATTTTTACCAAATGTAAGGGCTTCTTCTTTTGAAAGTCCATTTGTAGATGTTAATGAATCAATTGCATCTATAGCAAAACTTGACGTAGCTGTACCTGCAGCCATCAATGGAAGTGCTGCACCTCCGCTTGCTATAGAAATTGTTAATGCAGCAACTGCTTTAAGACCCGCCTTACCTATAGCTGTAGCTTTTTTTTGGGAAGTACAATACTCTTGTACATCTCTAGATATATTGTTTGTTACACCAAATGCACCATTATATGCACCGTTTAATTCTGCTTGTAATGTTTCAATTGATTTGCCGTCTGATGCATTAAGAGTCTGTTGATGTAAGAATTCTTTATATTCGGCTGCAATGTCTTTTAATAGTTGATATTGTTGCGGGCCAGCTGAATTGATATCCGAATACCCTGCTGCCTTAAATTTATTTTCTATATATTTATATGCTGTATCAAGATCGTACACTGTGCCTTCATTAGTTTCTATTTTTCCTAGTTCATGTGCAAGTGCTTTTAATGAGGATTCATATTTTTGTTCAGGTTTTTGATATCCTCTTCCTAGGGCTTTGTTATCATAGTATCCTAATGAACCTAATAAATCATCAAGTTCGGTATTGTTGTTAAAAGATTGCTCACGAGAAGCAGCTGCATTGGCTTCAGCAAGTTGTTCTTGTTTGTTAAAATAATTTTCAATCAAAACAGGGTTATATTCAACGCCAAACTCTTCTTTAAATTTTGCTTTGAATTCTTCTTCTGTTTCACATTTAGATAGTACTGATACTAGTTGTTGGTATTGATCAATGCTTTCAGCGATGTCAACTTTATTATTGCTGTTTCCGCTTAATCGTTTTATGCCATCATAACTTTTTGCAATAAAACCATCTTCATCAATTTGATTTTGGAATGTTTGAGAATAATTAGATATATCCATATCTAATCTATTAAGCATTTCATTTTTGAACTCTTCAAAAGGAATATCCTCAATTGCAGCTTTTTCTGTTTCAGAAATAGTTGTTCCTTTTATTGTACTTGCTAAACCTTCAAAAACTGCATCAAGCTCATCATGATTTTTTAATCCATAATCATTGCTTCCGCTTTTGGCCTGAATACTTTGTTCTAATATTAACTTAAAATGTTCTTCATAATGAGATGTATCCATGCCATTTTCTTTTGCTTTAGTAACAAGGTTATCAAAAACATGGGTTAAAACTTTTTCGGTTTTTTGGGGAGATAGACCAAATTCATCCAAAATTGCTTCTGATAATGATTCATCAGGGGAAATTTCTCTGTATCCTAAAACAACATCTGCTGCGTTTTCCTTTGTTACTTTTTCTATATTTTGTACAAGATCACCTGAACCAAGTCCTTTCATATCATTGTACAATATTTCTGCAACTTCTTTGCCTTCTTTTCTAAACTGTTCATTCTTACGTTTTATTTCTTCATTTTCTGTTTGAATTTTATGTTCTTGTTCTATAATTTCATACAATTCATTTTCGGTTATTTCGTCTGCTTGGGGTGTTTCTTGTTGTAATCTTGCATTGGTCAATGCTTTAGCTTCATCAGATGACAAATTGCCTTCTAATAATTTAGGATCTATTTTACTTGGAACGATAATTTCTTCACCTGATCCAAAACCTTTTACTGTTTTACCCGTGCTTTCACCAAATTCATTTTTAGTATCATAACTTTTGACTAAATCAGGATTAGCGTCTATTAACTGTTGCGGAGTAACACCATATCTAGATGCCAAAGACTCAAGTGTTTCTCCGTCTTGGACAATTACTTTTGTTTGATTTGCTTTGTCATATGCTTGTTTTAATTCAGTAGCATTTTTTGCTGTTATGGTTTCTGCATAATCACCTTCACCTACAGTTGCAGTAAGAACAAAATTGCCATCTTCATCCTTTACTACATCTGTTCCTTCAGGTAATGTAAAACCTTGTGCTGCGGCCAGTTGTTTGGCTGCTTCGTACATTCCGACTCTTTGTTCTCTTGTTTCGGTACTAATAGAAGATTGCTCTAATTTTGTCTGCATTTCTTGTGCTTGTTGATCCAAATATTCCTGAACCTTTGCTTGCTCAAGTTGTTCTTTTGTTTCTTGTATTTCCTGTTGAGTTTCTGTTATTTGTGATTGCAGTTCTGTTCGTTGTTGTTCAAGAGCATCGAGTTCATGTTGGTGTCTAGTTACTGCATCATATTTATTATCCCCTCCATATGCGGCAATTATTTCAGTTTCAGACATTTGAGCAGATTGAGTTGCCGGCTGTTTTTGCAACATTATACTTTGCTCAATGTTTTGCAGCTGACGACTTTTTTGCATTGCTGTCATTTGCAAAAAATTTATTCGGTTATTTAAATTTCCGATACCGTTTGTACTCATTTATGCTCTCTTAAATATATAAAAGTGTCTTTTTTATACATATTTCAAGGTGTTTAAAAAATGTTACATTATTTAATATTTTGTGCTGTTTATATTTTTTTTGGTAAAATTACTTTGTGGTTTTATGTATACAGTAAAAGAAGTTGCTAAAAAAATGAATTTGTCAGAACATACTATTCGTTTTTGGGCAAAAAGCGGTTTTTTCCCTTTTATAAAACGTAGTGAAACAAATGTCAGATTGTTTGATGATAATGACTTAGAATGGGTGAGAATTGTCAAATGTCTTCGTGTTGTCGGTGTTGAAAATAATGCAGTTAAAAGATATGTAGATCTTTGTATAAAAGGAGATTCAACTATTCCGGACGTTATGAAATTATTAAAAAAACAAAAATTAAAACGCAAAATAAAATTAAAGAGTTAAATGAGCAGATGGAAAAATTAGAATATAAGGAAAATTTTTATCAAAATTTGATGGAAAATAATCTTAAAGATAATTGGAATCCTATGAATAAAATCAGTTAATAATATTGAGAGGGTGTTAATATGAAAAAGAATGTTCTAATTATATCAACTAGTTTAAGGGCAGGCAGTAATTCTGAAATCCTTGCAAAAGAAGCGGAAAGAGGTGCAAAAGAACAAGGACATAACGTTGAATTTATTACATTAAAGGATAAAAATATAAAATTTTGTACCGGATGCTTAGCTTGTCAAAAATTGGGTCATTGTGTTATAGATGATGATGCTAATGCAATAACTGAAAAAATTAAAAACGCAGACGTAATAGTATGGGCCACACCTGTTTATTATTATGAAATGTGCGGTCAAATGAAAACATTAATTGATAGAGCTAATTCGTTATTTATATCTGATTATAAATTTAAAGAAGTATATTTGATAACAACTTCAGCTGATGATGGCGAAGAGGCTGTACAAACTGTTATTAACGGAATTAATGGCTGGATAGCTTGTTTTGATGGTGTTAAATTATGCGGATATTTAGGTGGTGGCAGTGTTAATAAGGCACTTGAAGTAAATGAATATCCTGAGTTTTTGGAAAAGGCATACAATTTGGGTAAAAATATCTAATAAGGATTTTGTAGATTAAATTTATTATATAATTTTTGTAAAAATAATTTAGCAGGTGGTGAAAACACTTGATATTTTTTCCAAACAAT
>CALUSG010000070.1 GCA_944323365.1 Candidatus Gastranaerophilales bacterium | reverse complement strand
TTTTGTTTCAGTACCTATTGTATAGCAGTTAATAGATGACTGATAATGTCCGTTTGAGTCATACTGAGCATTTTGTAAATCCTCTAATTTGTAGAAATAAGGTACACTTTCTCCTGTTGTAGAATCCAGAACATATCTTACCATCCAGGTTCCCTGACCATATTTTTGATTAAGCAGCTGGATATATTGCTGTTCTTCTTCCAGAATACCGGCAACCTGTTCTTCAGTCGCAGTTTCTCCGGTAACAGGATGCTGCGTAGGATGCCATGAGAACATATCCTCGGTGTTCCCAGTTACTGATGCAAATAATGTCCAAGTATTATAATCAGATGTACCATCACCCTGTTCTCTCCAAACTGCCTGATTAAATAACAATTTTCCATTATCATTTGTTATATAAAAATATTCATAATTTCCACCGCCAAGAGCATATCTGTATAGACCTGTTTGATAAGCGCCGTAAGCATTATCAAAAGTCTGCGTATTATAATTCTTCAATGTATCCGGGTCATAAATATCATCAAGATTATCCGGTCTGCCGTCAGCTCCGAAAGTAATTCCTTCATCATTACCGATATATTCTAAAGCATAATCTGTAACTTCTCCTGTTCTGTCATCAGTGTAATTCCATTCAAGAAAGCCCTGTAACCAATCTTCATTAGCCAGTTCCCTTAAAGTAGAAGAACCGATAGAAAAACTTCCGTTTTGATTATTCTTTGTTACAATACTTGTAGCAGCAGAAACAACAGCAAAATCATCCTTCCACTGTCTTGTATAGCTTACTGTATAAGTACCGTCAGTCTGTGCAATCATTGCAGTAATCTGATTCTGCAAAGCACCATCCTCAAATGTATAAACAGTTTTTGTATAATCATCGACAGACGGAGGTACAGGAACTGACATACCCAACAAATCGTTGTAGTAGTTAGCTGACTGGTTAGACAATGTTGTTCTTTGCTGGTTAATCTGTTGACCTTCAAATTCAACATTTGTTTTTCTGGCTGTCAGACCTAAAAATCTAGCTTGTGACGCTGCCATTCCCATTGCTGTCGATCTTCCTTTCATTAATTTTAGTACTTGTAATTCTGTTATCGGCACATGAATTTAAAAACTTTAAACATGTTATCCATCATGTTAAGAATTTGTTACATTTTAATTTTAATGCACAGTATAATAAATTAATCCTATATCTGTTTTTATGTTCTTTATTTTATGCTAAGATACTTAATCATGAGTTTTCAAGAACAATACCTGCAAATTATTTTACCTGTCCAAAATGATATTGATAAAGTCACAAAAAATGTTACCTCCGGAATTAATATCAAAGAACCTTTAAAATCAAAACTTACGGAAATAATTAATGCTCCTTCAAAACATATAAGAGCAGCAGCAGCTTTTTTATATCTAAGAGCCAACGGAAAACCTATAGATGAAAACCAAATTTTACTGCAAATTGCCGTCGAACTCGTACACAATGCATCATTAATCCATGACGATGTTATTGATGATTCATCATTAAGACGGAATAAAAAAACTCTTAACAGTGAATTTGGAAACAAGCTTGCTATAATATCAGGGGATTATCTTTTGTCGATAGCTTTAAAAAAAATATGCATGATTAATTCAACAGAATTAACAAAAATGTTTGCACAAACTCTTGATAACATGTGCCATGGAGAAATAAATCAGCATTTTAACAAATTTAAAATTCCGACGCTTGAAGAATATATAATAAAATCCGGACAAAAAACATCGTCACTTTTTGAAACAGCAATAAATGGATCAGCCCTTTTAGCCGGTTTGCAATACAACGATTTTACATTCGCAAAAAATTTTGGAATTGCTTTTCAAATAAGGGATGATTTAATCAATGCAAAAACCACAAAATCAGATATTAATGACGGGATTTATACTGCTCCGGTAATATTTTCAAAAGATACCGCATCTCCAGAAAAAGGGATTGAAAAAACGGTTCTTTTGTTAAATAATTACATTGACAAAGCTATAAAATCACTTGAAAATATTGAAGATAATTTATATAAACAAAAATTAAAAGAGCTTGCGGAGCTTTTAGCAAATGCATAAATTCAAAGAGCTGATAAAAAAAATAAAAAATGAATACAAAAAAATTAACCCGATGGCCAGAGAAACTTTGGAAACTATTGTTTTTGTCGTTGTAATGGTTATTATAATAAGATTTTTTATCGGAGAAATACGCTGGATTCCATCGGCTTCTATGCATCCGACCTTAATAGAAGGTGACAGAATATTTGTAGAACGTTTCTCAAGATTTTACAAAACACCTGAACGCGGAGATATAATGGTATTTTATCCGCCATTTGAAAAACTGCCCAACACCCCATGGCGTATTTTTTCAAGATTAACGGGTTTCTTTTGCAAAGATATTGCATATATTAAACGTGTTATAGGCATGCCGGGGGATAAATTTGAAATAAAAACAGACAACACCGGCAAAAGTACTGTTTATATTAATGATAAACCTGTGGAAGAGGATTATATAAAAAGTCCTTACTACGAAAAGCCATGCACGGAAGATATGCTTTGCGGACCGTTTATTATACCTGAACATAAATATTTTATGATGGGAGACAATCGCGGAAACTCTTATGACAGCAGATGGTGGGGTTTTTTACCGGAAGACAGATTCGTAGGAAAAGCAGTATTTTTGTTCTGGCCGTTTAACAGAGTAAAAATATTTACTCATTCTAAATAAATTACATCAACATGTGATAATACTTCATATAATCTGCCATAATCTGAGAGCTTGTGGCATTGGCAACAGTGGCTTTTATATCCTGATTTTGGTCGTTTTCACTGCTTTTTTGTACTTTATCCGTTTCTTTATTTTCCGGCTGATTCTGCTGAATTTTTTCCTGCTGCTGAAGTTCATT
>CALUSG010000069.1 GCA_944323365.1 Candidatus Gastranaerophilales bacterium | reverse complement strand
AGCTCCGTTTTTTAATAATGCTGTCTTTTGGTTAAAATCGCCTCCAGTTATTTTGCCGCCTGTAAAGGTTGTGTACCTTGATGAAGGATAATTCGACACTATTCCTGACCATTTGTATTTTATCTGCTCATCCCTATTATTTGGAGAATTATCACATATATTACTATCATACGTTGACTCTATAGAGCACGTATCTACTACATTCAAATGCAATAGCATTGCATCTATAAACTCTCTTGTTGGTCCATATGAATTTATTTGACTTACAACCATACCGGGATTTTCAGCTACTGTCATTCTAAAAGCACTATTTAACAACGCATAACAGTCTTTCCATTTCGCATGAAAATGCACTTCCTGTATCTTACTTATTATTGTCGGTATCGTCAGTGCCGCAACCACACCTATAATAGCTAGAGTGATTAAAACCTCTGCTAATGTAAAACCTTTTACACCGCAACTATACTTCTTCATGTTAGAATTATAGTTTGCTTTAAATTTATAGTCAAGACTTTTAGAAAACAGGTCTGATAAGGAATTCCAAGCTATAGCACGTCCAAAAGTCAATCCAATTAAGCCTTGAGGAGTCGCCCCCCCCCGTTTCGTAATTTTTTCATAATGTCCATTAGCTTTCTCCTTTTTAATATAATAAATAGCACAATTTAATATAAAATGCAACTAAATACCAACGCTCAAACCTGCACACAGATTTATAGATTGTCCGGTTATTCCTTTTGCATCATCAGAGATTAAGTATTTAACAAGTTTTGCTATTTCTTTAGGTTGAACAAATCGTCTTTGAGGAATAGTTTCCAAAATTTCGTCTTTAAAAAATTCCGAAAGTTCAACGGAAGTTTTGCCCATTTCCGTATCTACCCAGCCGGGATTAATAGTATTTACGGTAATATTATAAGAAGCCAATTCTAGTGCTAAAGCTCTTGTTAGCCCTACGAGTCCTGATTTTGTCGCAGAATATAAGCTTGCATTTGCCTCGCCCATTATGCCCGAAATTGAACCTATATTAATAATTCTTCCCCATTTTTTTTCTTTCATATTAACACTTGCTTTGGCTATCAGCTTAACCGGTGCTAAAAGATTAACATTAAAAATTTCATGTATTTGTTCATCGGTCATCTTGTCTATAGCTCCGTAAATATACTCACCGGCGTTATTAATCAATATGTCTATTTTTTTATCCTGAACATATCTTTCAAGAGTTTCGACATCTTTAAGTAAATCACACACACAATAATTTTTATAAGGACGCAACAATTCGACATTTCTTCCTGTTGCATAAATATTGCCGACTGAACTTAATTCATCAGCGATAGCTTTGCCTATTCCTTGTGTGGCACCTGTAACCAGTATATTAACCATTTTTAAGCTCCTTTATTATATGATATGCCATAAAAATCCCTGCCGTACTTGCTACAAACGGGGTTGATGCAGGTATAATTTTTGTAAATTCTATATGCTCACCGGAATTTGTTTTTACAACTTCGGTTTCAGAAATTTTTTCTTGAACAAATGGTTTTTCGCGGCTTACTACGGCATTAATACCTTTTTCTATACCTATTTTCTTTAATTGATACAAAACATTTGATACAAATGGGGCATTTTTATTTTCAATATCCTGAATATCACAGATATATAATTTTGTAGGATCAATCCTATTTCCGGCTCCCATTGAACTTATAACAGGTATTTTATTTTCAACACAATAGCTTAAAAGTGAAATTTTAGAACGCAATGTATCTATAGCATCTGCCACAAAATCGACCTTTGGGAATACCGAATTTTCAGTATAAAAATCACAAATTACATTTACTTTAACATCAGGATTTATATCTTTTAAACGAGCCGCAAAAAGCTCAGTCTTTTTTAATCCTATGGTAGATTTAAGAGCAATAATCTGCCTGTTAAGATTTGAAGCAGATACACTATCGAAATCGACAATAGTAAATTCACCGATACCGGCTCTGGCAAGAGTTTCAAGACAATATCCACCGACCCCGCCCAAGCCAAAAACGGCAATGTGTTTTGATTTTAAAGACTCCTGGAATTCTTTGCCCCAAAAAAGCTCGTTTCTTGAAAACATTTCCTTCATATAAATTTATTTTACAATACCATATCCCAACAAAAAAGTACAAACAATAAATACAGCAGCAACTATTGCCGTAAATTTATTCAATCCTTTTTCTGCACTTTTTTGAGAAGTGAATATATGAGAAGCACCGCCAATACCTGCAATTCCATCACCTTTTGGTGAATGTAATAATATTAAAATTATTAAAAACAGTGCTGATAAAATTTGAATAGCCCAAACAAATGTTAACATTATACTTTCTCCTTTTTAATAAAATGTGCACGTTTGGAGTTTAACTTGATATTTTCAAACGTGTACAGCCGAGCCGGTCTTTTTGAAGATGATTTAGTATACTCATCCAACTCAATAAGCCCCTCAGTACTTAAAGCTTTTTTTCTAAAATTACGCTTATCTAATTTCTTATTCATAATCAACTCATAAGCCTTTTGCATTTCAGTAAGCGTGAATTTTTCGTTCAATAATTGATAAGCAACCGGACAAAGTTCCAGTCTTTCTCTAGTACGTTTTAAAGAATATTCAATAATTTCTTTATGGTCAAAAGCCAGAGGCGGCAAGTCAGAAACCTTGTGCCAGCCCAGTTCCGGAGAAGTAATAATATTTAAATCTTCCGCTCTAACCAAAGCAAAATAAGCACAAGTTATAACCCTTGCATTCGGATGTCGTAATGGATCTCCAAAAGTATAAAGCTGTTCTAAGTATATATTATCGACATTTGTACGTTCTTTTAATATTCTTAAAGCAGCTTGATCCAAATTTTCAGATAATCTTACATAACCTCCCGGTATTGCCCACTTGTCTTTAAAAGGTTCATTCATACGTTTGACTAGCAATACCTGAATAGCGTTGTTTTTCATGGTTAAAATAACCACGTCAACGGTAATTTCATGCGTTTTTGTTTCGTTAAACATATTATATTCCCTTAAATTTTTATAGTTCTATGATACAATAAACATAGGAGTATACACTAATTTAACGAAAATAAATTTTAACATATATTAACAATTAAGGCAATTTTCTAACAAAACATAACTTTATATAAATACGGGGAAAATTTATAGGGGAAAAATGTTTTACAGTTTTAATTGTTTTACAAATCCATTTATGATGAACAGCTTTTTTATGCCGGGATTTTCATTTAACTTTTTTACACCGTGTGTATTTACGCCTTGCATATTTCAGCCGTTTATATATCCGAGCATATTTTATCCTCAATATAATATGCCGAGCAGGGAAGAACGTCGTGCCGAAAGACAAGAAGCACGGGAAGCAAGAAAACAACGGCGGGCAGAACGGAAAGCCGAAAAACAGAAATTAAATACACCTCCAAATATCCCGATACAAAATTTATCTACAAACAAATCAGTGACAAATCCAAAACCGGTGACAAATACTGAAAATATAACAAAAACGCAAAATATTAACGTCATGATTCCGACAATAAAAACGGATCCAACAATTCAAACAGAACCTATTCCACGAATAGTAACTACACAAAATAACAAAGATTTACTTGGAAAAGAATTTTTAAAACGACTAAAAGAAGTTGCAAAAGAAATAAATTGTAATTATAAAGATTTGCTGGCGGTATTAAATTCTGAATCCAGCTTAAATCCAAAAGCAGTAAATAAACAAAGCGGAGCTGCGGGACTTTTACAATTTATGCCATCAACGGCCAAAGATTTGGGAACGTCAACAGAAGAAATACTTAATATGTCGCCAATAGAACAGCTGGATTATGTAGAAAAATATTTTAAAAAACATAAAAAAATAGGCGGATTTAAGGAAAATGAAAAACTAAAAGCCGAAGACTTATATGCCTTAACATTTTTACCTGCACGGGCAAAACGAGATATATTAACAGATATCAGTGAAAAATATTACAAACCGAACAAAGGTTTAGATATAAACAATGATGGAAAAATAACAAAAAATGACCTGGCTGTGAGAATGGAAAGTAAAAAAGTTAACGAATCCATCTTTACATAAATATTTATTACAAAACTCAATATTTCGTTGCAGTAAAAATCTTTTTCGTGTAATCTCATGATATTACGGAAGGGATAAAAATGGACAAGGGATATATAGAAAACGGTTTTATCGTTGATTTAAGCAATGCAAGAAAGACTTCCGAGATAATATATGAATTATCTCGAATTTTGGATATACCAGAGGCACAAAATAAACAGGTCTGCTTAAAACTTGGAAATGTAGCACTGTCAGAAACAGAATTGACAAGCATAAAAGCACTTGTTGAATCAATGGAATCCGAAATAGAATTTATAAGTACAACATCACCTGAAACAATTGATTCAGCGAAAAAATTAGACATAGAAATTTCAGAATTAGAAAATGTAGTAGAAGCCCCTGATTTTGAAATGGAACCGAATGTAAGCCCTGAAGTTGAAACCGCCTTAGATAAAATTTTCGGCGATAATGACTTTGACGAAGAAGAACCCGAAGTTAAAGAAATGGAAGAAATTTATGCAGAAATAGAAGAAGATGACGACGAAGAAACCCTTGAAATGAAAAAAGAAGCAGAAAAACTTCCGACTCTATACATAAAAAAGACAATTCGTTCAGGTCAAAGTATAACATCCGACGGGAATTTGGTGATAATAGGCGATGTAAATCCCGGAGCAGAAGTTGCCGCAAAAGGTGACATAACAATATGGGGTATATTAGGAGGTATTGCCCATGCAGGAAAAGAAGGTAATACCCAGGCTAGAATACGAGCATTAAAAATGAATGCAATACAATTAAGAATAGCAGATGTTTTTGCAAGAAGACCGGATGGCGTAAATACCCCGTTCATACAAAAAACAAATGAATTTGAACCGGAAGAAGCAAAAATATATAAGAAAAATATAATTATAAATAAATTACTGGAAAACTAAGGAGAATATAAATGAGCGGTAGAGTTATCGTAATCACATCCGGTAAAGGCGGAGTAGGCAAAACAACCGCCAGTGCAAATATCGGAACAGCCCTCGCAAAAGCAGGAAATAAAGTAGTATTAATAGACACAGATTTAGGTCTTAGAAACCTGGATTTACTGCTGGGTTTGGAAAATAGAATAGTATATACAATAGTAGACGTAGTAGAAGAACGCTGCAAGTTAAAACAAGCACTCGTAAAAGATAAGAAAAATCCTAACCTTTGTCTTTTAGCTGCAGCACAAACAAGAGATAAGTCTGCAGTAACAGAAGAACAACTAAAAGATATATGTGAAAAGTTACAAAAAGATTATGATTTTATATTAGTAGACTGTCCTGCCGGAATAGAACAAGGTTTTCAAAATGCAATAGCCGGAGCAACAGAAGCAATAGTAGTAACAACACCTGAAATGTCAGCCGTAAGAGATGCCGACAGAATTATAGGACTTTTAGAAGCAAAAGAAGAAATGGAATCATACCGTCTGCTATTAAACAGAGTACGTCCAAACTTAATCAAATCAAAAGATATGATGAGTGTAGAAGATGTAGTAGAAATACTTTCAGCAGATTTGATAGGTATAATTCCTGAAGATACAGGCATAATAACTTCAACAAATAAAGGCGAGCCGATAGTAAATGATGAAAAATCACTTGCAGGACGTGCATACATGAACGTTGCAAGAAGAATAATGGGAGAAGAAGTTGACTTTATGAACCTTGAAGAAGAAACAAGCGTAGTTGCAAAAATGAAAAAATTTTTCAAAGGTTTAATGGGTAAGGAGAAATAGGATGAAAGATAATATATTTGCAGAATTATATAATAAAATACTAGGCTTCTTCCGTCAGACAGAAGAAACGTCAAAAGACGTAGCCTGCAATAGACTTCGTGTTGTTTTAATGCAAGATAGAACAAATTTAACACCGCAATTATTAGAAAAAATGCGTAGCGAATTGGTTGAATTATTGTCTAAGTATTTAGAAATGGATAAAGATGCTCTTGAATTAAATCTTGATCAAGAAGGAGAGCAAATGGCATTAATGCTTTCTATTCCTGTAATAAGAGCAAAAGATGAAGCTGAAATAGCAGCAGAAGAAGAAGCTGAAGAATCTAAAGAATCTAAAGAGTCTGAAGAAGCTGAAGAAACAGAACAAGATAAAGAAAATGAAACATTAGACGTTCAAGACACAGAATCTGAAAATAACGAAACCACTGAAAATGAAACTAAGACAACCGATAAACAACCAAAATTTCCGAACAAAGAAATTTGCGGAGATTGCAGAGAATGCGAGTTGTCCGATGACATAGAATGTGAAAAGAAAAAATTAAAAGATACTAAACAAAAAACGGAGATTTAAATCTCCGTTTTTTCTGTTATACAGCCTTATCAACAGCTCTGTCTTTTACCTTTTTAGCGGCATAAACTCCAAGAGCCAAAGAGGCTCCTCCTAATACATAAGAAACACCACCTATTATTTTACAAAATGTAATCAAAAATAATTTTACAAATTGTTACATAATTACAAAAAACGAAAGACAAATTAACAAAAGTTAATAAACGAATAAAATCATTATTGACAGGAGAATATGTTTGTTTTACTATCAAAATGCTTGTAGCCGAAAATCAAGCATTGTCAGCCCGCCAAAGGGCTGTTGTAGCACAGAAAAAGAAAAAGGAATACAAATGGCAAGTAGTACAAAAAGACAAAGAATACGAGTTTGTTTGAAAGCATACGACCACAAATTAATTGATGTATCATCAGACAAAATTGTAGAAACAGCAAAAAGAACAGATGCGACAGTAGCCGGTCCTATTCCTTTACCTACTAAAAGACGTATATATTGCGTTCTTAGATCACCACACGTAGATAAAAAATCACGTGAACACTTTGAATTAAGAACACACAAACGTATAATAGATATATACGAACCGACTCAACAGACAACTGAAGAGTTAAGCAGATTAGATTTACCAGCTGGCGTAGATATTGAAGTTAAATTATAGATGCCGGCCGGCGTTAGTTCTTACGAACTAACTGAACTGCACCGCCTGACGGCAGCGAAATAAGCAATTTGATTGTACAGACGGTAAAAAGATTCATTGAAAATTTAATAGCATTATGCATAAATAATGTGAACTGCGACTTCCTAGAGAAGGATGTGAGGTGAAAGCCCTCAAAGATAAAGAAAGATGAACGTAGCGCTAGCAAGAGAAAATGCAAACCCGAAACGGGGCGGAAAGTGTCCGCAACAAGTAAGGCGAGCAGGAAAGGTAAAAATATGAACCTAGGTGTAATAGGAAAGAAAGTCGGAATGACTCAAATCTTCGACGAACAAGGCTTAGCAATACCGGTAACCGTAATCAAAGTTGACGAAACAGTAGTTACTCAGGTTAAAACTGAAGAAACAGACGGTTACAATGCAATTCAAGTCGGAACAATTTCAGCAAAAGAAAAACACTTAACAAAAGCTGAATTGGGTCATTTTAAGAAAAACGGATTAAACAATTACAGACATTTACAAGAATTCAGAGTTGAAAATCCGCAAGACTACAAAGTAGGCGACAAAATTGAATTATCAATTTTAGATAATGTAGAAAAAGTTGATGTAACAGGAAAATCAATAGGAAAAGGTTTTCAGGGAACAGTAAAAAGATGGAACTTTGGCAGAGGACCAATGGGCCACGGTTCAAAGAACCACAGAGAACCTGGTTCAATAGGAGCAGGTACAACACCTTCCCGTGTTATTAAAGGCAAAAGAATGGCCGGCAACATGGGTAACGAAAGAGTTACGATTACTAAATTAAAATTAGTAAGAGTAGATGCAGCAAACAACCTAATTTTAATCAAAGGTTCAGTACCTGGCTGCGAAGGAAGATTGGTAACAATCGTTCCGACAAGAACTAAATGGAACTAACGGATTTTGGCAGCAATAAACGCCAAATTACGGTAAGCGACTAATAATCAAGCAAAACAGAAAAGTTTAAAAAATCCCGGGTTGCCATATAAAACGGAATATCCGAAAGAGGTAACAGGCAGTAGAAGAAAAGGAAACACAAAAATGTCAAAAGAAATATTAAGTACAAATGGAGAAAAATTAGGTGAAATAACTTTGAATAAAGAAATATTCGAAGTAGAACCAAATTTACACGTAATGCACTTAGCATTAAGAAGACAATTAAACAACGCACGTCAAGGTTCAGCAAACACAAAAACAAGAGCTGAAGTATCAGGCGGCGGCAGAAAACCATGGAAACAAAAAGGAACAGGCCGTGCAAGAGCAGGATCTTTAAGATCACCTTTATTTGCAGGCGGCGGTGTAATTTTTGGACCAAAACCAAGAGATTACAGTTTTTCAATGCCTCAAAAGGCAAGAAAACTTGCACTGAAATCAGCATTGTCAGCAAAAGAATCACAATTGGTTGTAGTTAAAGATTTTTCAACAATCACAGAACCAAAAACAAAATTAATGGTTAGTGCATTAAAATCTTTAAAAGTAAGTGGTAAAACATTGATCGTTGCAGATGCAAAAGCTGAAGAAAATAAAAACCTTGAATTATCAGCAAGAAACATCCCGAGCGTAAAAATTATATTACCATCAAATTTAAACGTAAAAGACTTATTGGAAGCTGATTTCGTTGTAATGACAGAATCTGCTGTAAATGAAATAACTGAAAGGTTACAATAATGAGTAAAGAAAGAACAAACACAGAAAAGTTATACGACGTAATCAAAAGACCTTTGATTACTGAAAAATCAGTAGGTGCAACAACTATAGGACAGTATACTTTTGAAGTAAACAAAGACGCAACAAAAGTTGAAATTGCACAAGCAGTAGAATTAGCTTTTCCGGGAAGAAAAGTTAAGAAAGTAAGAACAGTTTATATGCCGTCACATTCAAAAAGAATGGGCTATAAATTCGGCAGAACAGACAGTTCAAAAAAAGCCATCGTGACAATCGAAGGCGATCCGATTGAAGAACTCGTCGGAGCATAAAGCGTAAGAGTTAAACTCTTACAAGAGAAGGGGCGAAAGGCATAAGTCCCAAACAGTACAAAGCCAATTAAAGGAGAAATAAAAATGGCAATCAGAAAAATCAATCCGACATCTCCGGGACAAAGAGGTATGACAAAGAGTGATTATCAAGAAATCACTTCAACAACTCCTGAAAAATCATTGCTAAAATCATTGAAAAAGACAGCAGGAAGAAATAATACCGGTAGAATTACATGTCGTCATAAAGGTGGCGGAGTAAAAAGAGCGTACCGTGTTATAGATTTCAAACGTGAAAAATTCGGCGTACCGGCAACAGTAAAAACTATAGAATACGATCCGAACAGAAACGTAAGAATTTCATTAGTATATTACGCAGATGGAGAAAAAAGATACATATTAACACCTGAAGGTTTAAACGTAGGTGACGTAATAGTGTCAGGTCCTGAAGCACCGGTACAAACAGGTAATGCATTACCATTAGAATTAATTCCGTTAGGTACAATAGTACATAACATAGAATTAACACCCGGACGTGGTGGTGTAATGGTAAGATCAGCCGGTAACGCAGCCCAGGTTATGGCGAAAGAAGGTAATTACGTAACAATAAAACTTCCTTCAT
Source organism: Candidatus Gastranaerophilales bacterium (assembly GCA_944323365.1). Taxonomy (GTDB): domain Bacteria; phylum Cyanobacteriota; class Vampirovibrionia; order Gastranaerophilales; family Gastranaerophilaceae; genus SIG32. The sequence continues at coordinate 817 of CALUSG010000069.1, read as the reverse complement.
CAGAAATGAGAATGGTAAGAAAAGAATGTTTGGCAACCATAGGAACTTTGGGTAATGCTGAATTTAAGAACTTATCAATAGGTAAAGCCGGAAGAAAACGTTACTTAGGTATCAGACCGACAGTACGTGGTGTAACAATGAACCCATGCGATCACCCTCACGGTGGTGGTGAAGGTAAAACAGGTCCAGGTGGACACCCGAAAACACCTTGGGGTAAACCAGCACTTGGCCATAAGACAAGAAAAGTAGGTAAAGCTTCTGATAAACTAATAGTTAGAAGAAGAAAGAAATAGGCGTAAGCCGGAGTTGAGCCTCGACATACGACAGTGTGACGAGCATGGTGAAACTCAACGATACCGCCGTTGTGAATGGAGCGGCAGCGAAATGAACGAAGCAATCTTTGATTGCACAGGCGGAAAATAAATATACTCAAACAAATTAAAGGAGAAATTAATGGCACGTTCATTAAAAAAAGGTCCATATGTAGAACAAGCTTTACAGGCAAAAATAGAAAAAATGAATGCAAACTCTGAACATAAAGTTATAAAAACATGGTCAAGAGCATCAATGATAGTACCTGATATGTTAGGGCACACAATTGCAGTTCATAATGGTAAAACTCATGTACCTGTATATGTAACAGAACAAATGATTGGACACAAATTAGGTGAATTTGCACCTACAAGATTATTTAAAGGACACGCAGGTTCTGATAAAACCGCAAAAAGAAAATAAAGGAAAGTAAAAATGGAAGCAAAATCAAGACAAACAGATATCAAAATGACAGCAAGAAAACTTCGCAGAGTAATAAACGAAG
>CALUSG010000068.1 GCA_944323365.1 Candidatus Gastranaerophilales bacterium | reverse complement strand
TGTGCTCCGTTTGTGTTTGAAATCAATGTAGGAATAGTCATGGCAGCAACTACACCTATAATACCAAGAGTAATCAATACTTCTGCCAAAGTAAAACCGAATCTTTTTGTCATAATTTTTTACCTTTCTTTCTTCTTATTACTATCTCGGGCATATTGCCTTTTTACACAACATAGAACCCCATTGCAGCCAACGATTATTGAAAGGTGAAATCAATAATCTCAATTGACAAGAAAGACTCGCCATATATTGTTTGTTCATAGCAATATCTGACTGCAATGAGGTTGTATTTTGTGTATATATTAACGGATTACCTAGCTTAGAGGAAGTAGACCCCCCCCCTGAGTACTACTGTGCCAAGGGTTTGGGACATATCAGCTAAAATTTTTTCCGTAATCTTTTTCGTCATGCCACTATTTTATAAATTTTTTAGTTTTTTGTCAAGATATTTAACCCCAAATAATTCCTTTAAATAGAGGATTACTTTGATCTGTTTACAAGTTAAAATAACATTGTAAGGGGGTCGTATGAAATTCATTCCGATTGAAAAAAATGATAACTTCTACGGAGAGATTTCTGAGTCTATAACACAAAACTGGACAGAGCAAGCTCTTGAGTGTTATAGAATTAAATGCGATTGCAAAAAATGTTCTCTTTCCGGCGGGAATTATTCATTTATTTGCCAAATGCCCAAAGTAATTGACGCATTAATACATTTAACCGGCAAACCTCGAATGGCTTAGTAATACTCCTTTTTTCCATCTTTCTGACAAAGAATTTCGGCACTTTCAACAAGAAAGTGCCTTTTATTATTCAGTAATTAATCTTTTTAATATAAGTTCATTATAACGATTATCAACAGCACTAAAAGGATATATTTCGCCGCCAAATTGTTTTTCTATATTTTTTATTACATTAAGTGTCTTAGACTTAGGAACATAATCCATTTTTGTAACCACAGTTATAATCGGAAGATTGTAAGCTTTAACCCATTCCCTCATTTGAAAATCATTTTTTTGAATATCATGCCTGCCGTCAATTAATTGTATTAACGATTTAATCTGTTTTCGTTTCAACAAATATTCTTCCAAATACTTTTGCCAACGATTTTGGGCCTCTTTTGACACCTTTGCATAACCATAACCCGGTAAATCCGCTATTATAAACTCATTAGAAAAATTAAAAAAATTGATTAACCTGGTTTTCCCCGGTGTATTTGACGTTTTGGCAAGCTTTTTGTTATTGGCCAATGCATTTATAAATGAAGATTTCCCAACATTTGAACGCCCGAGCAACGGAAATTCGTTTAACTCAAAATTCGGACACTGACTTAATTTTTCAGCACTTATTACAAAATTTGCCTGCATAAATGTCTTCATTTCAAAGCTTTTTCCTTTTGCTCCTTTAATCGACGTTTATATAATACTGTCTGAAATAAATTATACATATTATCACTGTCAACTACTGTTATCTGTGTTTTTTTATTTACTATATCAACATTGACAGATGGAGGATTACTAAATATATTAGTCTTTAAATTTACAATCTGAAAAAGCCCCTCAGTTAATACACTTAGAGGCTCTCTCAAAAATATTTCAAATGTCTTCTTTATATCAAACTTTTTCATTAAAGTTTTTATTTTACTTTCTTTTTATATTTATTGATTTTTCTGGTTACAGTGCCTTTATCAGAAGCATTAGGGCTGTATGACAAGTATTGTGTATAATATTTTACAGCACCTTGATAGTTCTTTTCTTCTTCGTATGCCATTGCTTTTAACTTGGCAATCTCAGCTGAATTATGATAGAAATCTATTGCACGGTTGCAATATTCAATAGTTGAAGCATAGTTCTTTTCTTTAAATTGTCTACGTGCAACATCCAAAAATTCATTTGATTTAATTTCACAAAGATTAATATAATCTATACCGTTTTTGGCAGCTTGATTATTTGGATCTTTTAACAAAACTTTTTCTAAAGCTGTTCTTGCTGTTTTGAATTGTTTATTATGCAAAAGAATTTCTGATAAATATAAGTAATCATCAACGTCTTTTGAATAATTAATAGCATTTTCAAAAGCATAAACCGCATCTTTTTCTCGACCTAAAGCAAGATAAGCTTCGCCTTTTATAATTGTATCCATCAAATTATTGCTTGCAGACTGAATAATATAGTTCAAACTATCATTTGACATAGGTGCCTGATGTGTAATTCTTGCAAGCTTAATTTTTGCAAGATGTAATTTTAAGTCATCAGGAGTTTTTTCAATAGCTTTATTTACATAGTCATAAGCCAAATATACGTCTTTATTAGTTGTATAAGTCTGACTGTCTGCTGTGTCTTTTGCCATTTCATAGTATGTATCCGCAAGACCGATTATAGCGTCATCATTATAGTTTTTATCACCCAAAAGTTTTGAATAATATTCTAAAGCCTGATCATATTTCTTTGTTGCCAAAGACATATTTGCAACTCTGTATATACCATCTTTATAATTCGGATTGATAACTATTGCGGTTTTTAACTGTTCCATAGCGAATTCAGAATCTGCTCTGCGTTCATAAACACTTGCCAAATTAATATATGGACGTGAGTTTTCAGGTTTTACAGCAACAGCTTTTTTAAAGGAATTAATAGCTGCAGGTTGATTACCTTGTCTTAAATATAATTCTCCCTGTAAATTTAATGCCGGTGAAGAATTAGGATTAATGTGCAAAGAATGGTTAATCCATGTTAAAGCTGTTGAATAATCTTTTTTCTTAGCAGCAACCTGAGCCATATGATACATTGATGTCGGGTTATGTGAATTTAACTTTAATGACTGCTGAAAATATTTTTCAGCTTCATCAAAATTGTTATCCATCATTGCCAAATTCCCTAAATTGTCATATGCAGGGGCAAAATTAGGATTAATCTGCAATGCTACTTGAAATAATTCTTTTGCATCTTTTGTGTTGCCTAATTTTAAAGTCGCAACACCCATTGCATTATATGCTTCAAAGTGGTTATTATTTAAATTAACAGCATCAACAAATTCTTTTATTGCATTTGTTATTAAATTTTTAGAATTTTTAATATATTCAACATCTGAAGATGTAAGTCGCATCATATAAATAAGTCCCTGGGCATAATGCAAATCCGCATTCTTCGGATTTTTTTTCAACAACTTATCTAACTCTGTTTGAGCCGGAGCAAGCTTATATTGTTTTGCCATAGATACTATCTGCAAAGCCTGTGCATCAATATTATTCGGGTTTTGTTTCAAAAGACTATTAATTGCCGCATCAGCTTGAGCATAATTATTGTACTCAATCATTTTACTTATTTCCGGATATTTTTGAGAAACTTTATTTTTTTCTACTTTTGCTTCCAAATTCGCTGCAAACACTGTTGAACCACAGAAAACACCTGTAAGAACCAATGCTGAAACTAACAATTTTTTACAACTCATTTATTATCTCCTGACTTTTTACTATTCTAAATATTCTAAATATATTGTATAATATATATTATAAAAAAGCAATACGGTGAATGATGGGTTTAAATGTAAATTCAAAGCATGATTTAGAAGATTTTAAAACATATATTCTTGTAGAAAAAAATTTTTCCAAACATACAGCAAAAGCATACTGTTCAGATGTTTTAAGTTTTTTAATTTGGATGGATGAAACTTCCTGTGAAGAAGTTACTTTTTCAAAAGTTCGTGATTATCTCCATTTTATTCAAAAATTCAACTACAAAAAAACCACTATTGCCCGAAAAATTGCGTCCTTAAGAACATTCTATAAATTTTTATACAGAGAAAAAAAAGTTACATCTAACCCCGCAATGAATTTAATCTCACCTAAACGGCCAAAATCTTTACCAAAATTTTTGACTCCTGATGAGGTTGAAAAAATCTTAAATAACGTGAAAATAGATACACCTGCAGGGTTTAGAAATCGTGCTATTTTAGAACTTCTATGGGCAACAGGCATGCGGGTGTCTGAGCTAAGCGGACTGAATTTTGGAGATTTGAATTTAGAAAATAATGAAATTCGTGTTTTTGGTAAAGGCTCAAAGGAAAGAATTATTCTTGTAACAGACAGAGCAAAAAATTTCCTTGAAAGGTATATTCAAACAGCAAGATCACTGGTTGCAAAAGGATACCGCATTGAAGAGCCAAACGAAAATTCTCCGATTTTTATAAATAATACCGGCTACAGATTACAAACCAAAACTATTAGAAATGTAATAAATGATATTGTAGACAAAATTGAGCTGCCTAAAAAAGTGACGCCTCACGTTTTTAGACATAGTTTTGCCACCCATTTGATTGAAAACGGTGCAGATTTGCGTATTGTTCAGGAACTTCTAGGACATGCAAGTATTTCAAATACTCAAATATATACACATGTATCTATGCAACATATGAAAGAAGTTTATAACGAATCCCATCCACGTGCCTAATCCCAAAGATAGTTTCTTTTTAACAAAAATTCTTTAATGCATTGGCATTGATGTTTTATCATTCTTGTCATACAAAGACTTATTTGACTTAATAAATAACAAAAGCGGAATAATTATAAAGCAAAGCAATCCAAAAATTCTAAATGAATCAATAAATGCCCAAAGCGTAGACTGTTGAATTAATTGTTTATATAAGGTTGTTTGAGCCATATAATTGGCTACTGAAAATTCTGTATACTGGGATAATGCTGCTGCCGTACTTTGTAATCTTTCAACATAAACCGTATTTAATTCAGACAATTTACCAACCAACATATACTGGTGAATTTGTGCAAATCTCGATAACATCGTTGCAACAAGAGATGTACCTATTGCACCGCCTATTGTTTTCAAAAGGTTTTGAATACCTGATGCGTTTGTCATTTGATCATTTCTCAAGGTATCAACAGAAAGGTTAATAATAGGAATCATTGCAAGCCCCATGCCCATACCCATCATAAAATTCGGTATCATAATATTTATACTTGCAATCTGCAAATTTAAAAATCCTAATGCCAACCCGCCAGAGCCAATAAGTGACAACCCTATTACAACAAGAAGTCTGTTACTTATCTTATTTGAGATATTTGCTACAATTACCATAGAAAGCAAACTTCCAAGCCCGCGTGGCATCATTGAATATCCGCTTAAAAACGCAGTATAACCCATCATACTTTGCAAAAATTGCGGCAAAATAGCAATTGATGCATACAAAACAGCCTGAATAACTACCTGAATTGCCGTTCCCGCAAGAAAATTCATATCTTTAAAAACACTTAAATCAATCAAAGTATCTTTACGAACAATTTGTGATATAAAAAATCCGATTCCAGCAATACATGAAATACCAAACATCCAGCAAACCCATGGAGCATTAAACCAGTCAGCATTATTCCCTTTATCAAGAACTATCTGCAAGCACATAATCCATATAGTTAAAAGAAAGAAGCCAAGAGCGTCAATTTTAACACCCTTTTGCCGTCTTGCATAAGGCGGATCAACAAGAATTCTTTTACACATAATAGCTGCAATACAACCAAATGGCACATTTATAAAGTAAATCCATGGCCATGTCCAGTTATCAGTAATCCAACCGCCAAGAACAGGTCCGATGATAGGTGCAATAATTATTCCCATACCAAATACCGCCATGGCTTTAGGACGCTGTTTTTTAGGAAAACTTTCGAGCATTATGGCTTGAGAAATTGGTACAATCCCGCCGCCTCCAAAACCTTGTAAAACTCTTGCTAAAACCATTGTAAGAAGTGAATTCGCAAGCCCGCATAATAAAGATGCTATCGTAAATAATAAAATACTTATTATAAAAAAGTTTTTGCGTCCAAAAACTTTACTAAACCAATCAACTGCTGGAATTACAATACCGCTGGCAATTAAATAACTTGTCAAAATCCATATTGATTCATCCCGTGTAACCGAAAAACTTCCCGCCATATGCGGTAATGCCACGTTTGCTATTGTTCCGTCAAGAACAAATATAAAAACCGCCAACAAAACAGCAGATGCTGTAAGCCAGGGGTTTTCAGGATAATATTGAGCTTCTTCTTGTGTTTCTTCAATCGGCATTATTTTCTACCTTTACGGCTACATGCTTTTCACTTTTTAATATAAACATAAACGGAATTAAAATAAAACATGCAATCGCAAAAACTTTAAAAGTCGTCATATAAGCACACAGAGTTGACTGTTGAATTAACTGATTATAGAGCATTTTGCCTGCCATATAAGTTGCATTCATGCTATCTCCTGCCATTGAAATAAATGATCCGGCATAACTGTTAATTCTTTCCACAAACACTGAATTTGTTTCAATTAAGGATTTAACAAGACCATTTTGGTGAACCTGAGAAAATCTTGATATCATAGTTGCAACAAGAGATGTACCTATTGCACCGCCTATTGTTTTTAAAAGATTTTGAAGTCCTGAAGCATTGGTCATCTGATCATTTCTTAAAGTGATACAAGATAATGTTGTAATAGGCATCATTGTAAATACTAGACCAAATCCAAAAACAATATTCGGAATTACAATATTCATCATACTAATTTGTAAATTCAAATTACCAAGCATCCATCCGCCGAGTCCAAGGCAGAAAAGACCTACCAAGCCATAAGTTCTGTAAGTAAATCTACCGCCTAAACACCCGAAAATTATCAAAGCTGTAAGTGCACCAATACCCCTTGGCATAATTGCAACACCGCTTGTAAAGGCATCATAACCAAGCATGTTCTGAAGCATTTGAGGCAATATCGCTAGTGAGGCCAATAAAACAGCATTTAATAATATCAACATTATAGTCCCGCAAAGATAATTGGAATCTTTAAGTACATCCAATTTAACCATTGGCTTTTTACCTTTGACCTGAGAAACAAAGAATAAAATAGCCCCGATTAATGCAACTGCACTAAACCAGCATACCCATAGTGCATTAAACCAATCCGCATCATTACCTTTATCAAAAACTATCTGTAATGGTATAAGCCATACACAAAGCCATAAAAATCCGAATTTATCAAGATGTGTATCCTTTTGTCTTCTCGCATAAGGAGGATCTTCAAGATATTTTTTGGCTAATGCTATACAAAGGAAGCCAAAAGGCACATTTATAAAGAAAATATACGGCCAAGACCAGTTTTCCGTAATCCATCCGCCCATTACAGGGCCCAAAATAGGTGCAACAACAACTACAAGTCCAAATACAGACATAGCTTTATTTCTAGCCTCACCTGTAAAACTTTCCATTGTTATTGCCTGAGCCATCGGCATTAAACATCCACCACCGATACCTTGCAAGGCTCGGGATATTACTATCATTCCTATTGAATTTGAAACTCCGCATAAAAACGATGCTATAGTAAAAATAAAGACACCGAGCATAAAGAAATTTTTTCTTCCTAAAAATTTACAGAAAAAATCTACCATAGGAATTACAATACTGCTTGCCATCAAGTAACTTGTCAAAACCCATATAGATTCCTGATTACTTACGGAATAACTACCTGCAATATGAGGCAATGCTACGTTTGCAACGGTTTCATCCAAAGCATACATAAACGTTGCAAGTATAACCGGCATGATTATAAACCACGGACTTCTCGATGGTTTCCATTCTGTTTCTTGAGTAACTACTTCTGACATTTTCTCCCCTTAAGCCGGTTTTTGCCGGCTTAATTATCTAATTTTTACTTTAGGAACTACAGACATTCCAGGAACTACATTGTATTTTTCAGGGTCTATTTCTTCAGTAAAGATAATTTTTACTGGAATTCTTTGAACAATTTTAACAAATGAACCTACAGCATTTTCAGGCGGGAAAAGGCTGGCTTTAGCTCCGGAACTTCTTTGAATACTATCAACTTTCCCTTTAAATACTTTATTCGGATAGGTATCTACCTTGATATCAACCGGCTGTCCCGGTTTCATATGACGAAGTTGATTTTCTTTAAAGTTTGCAACTACCCAAATATTATCAGGAACAATAGTAAATAAAGGTGTTCCTATTTGAACATACATACCTTTTTCAACTCTTCTTGAGGCAACTGTTCCTGATTGTGGAGCATAAATATTTGTATAAGATAGATTAACTTCCGCTTGATCTTTTTGTGCTTTCAAAACTTTCAAATCTGCGTCTGCAACCTTGCTGTCATTCTTTGAAAATATTGACTGTTCTGCTGTTACCTGTTGTGCCATTGAACTGTCATATTTTGCCTGTGCAGTATCAAGTGTTTGTTTTGATACAGCTCCAGCCTCATATAAATTTTTATATCTTTCTAAATCCTTTTTCGCAACTTCAATGTTTGTATTTGCAGATTTCAAGTTTGCTTTTGCATTTTGTTGGTTTAACAATGCTCTTTCATATTGAGCTGTCTTTTCATCAACTTTAATTTTATAATCAGTATCATCAATTCTTGCAACCAAATCACCTTCTTTTACTCTCTGGTTATCTTTTACCAAAACTTCAACAATTTGACCGCTGACTTTTGGTGCAACAGATACTGTCGTTGTTTCCACATAAGCGTCATCAGTTGACTGATATGTTAATACATCTACTATAAAGTATCCCAATAATGCCAAACCAACTATTGCTATTGCAATAATTACAGGTTTTTTAAATAATTTATTTTCTTTGTGCTGTTCTTGTTTTTCTTCTGTCTGATTTTCTTTTTCGTCCATTTTTACCTCTTATATTTTTAGTTCTATCATACTTTCAAATCGTTCTCTAAGCCGTTTTAATGAGGCATAAACTGCATCAATTTCCTGTTCGGTTACAATTTGTTTTGTTTCAAAAACATAGCTTTCAATTTTTTTGTTAATATTTATCAACATTTTATATCCGGCTTCTGTTATTGCCATTTTTCTAACAAGCCTGTTATTTTTTGTATCAACAAATCTTGTAACTAAACCTTTATCTTCCAATGAGTTTAAAATTCTGCCTGTATTTGCCCTGTCTTTTAATATTAATTTCGCTAAATCTCTCTGACATATTCCATCATGACACGAAATTGTATCAAGTGCGGCATATTCATCAATACTTAGAGTTATTTGCAATTTTTCAAAAAATTGAATACTCAGCATCCTCATAAGCCTGGCAGTCTTTTCTAATTCATAATTTAATGTATCTGTATAATGTTTTGTTATCTTTTTCATATTTTATTTAAAATCTTAACATTGTGTTGTAAAAAAAATATGTTGCATTTACAACAATATTATGCTAACATATGATTATAAAAAATGCAAGTATTAATTTTAAAAAGAGGAAGAAAAATTGAAAAAGGTATTAACAACACTACTTTTAATGAGTTTAATGACAATGAATGCAGCCCCTATTTTTGCAATAGAAGATGTAAAAAAATCTACTGCAACACCAAAAGTATTTAAAAGCATGGCTAAAAAAAATAAAAAAGTAAGCAATGATTATAAATATGCATATGTAAATATGGATTGGTGGAAAAATTTTAATGATGAGAACTTAAACAGTTATATTATAAAAGCAATAGAGAACAACTATGACTTAAAGATGGCAACTTTAGCGGTAGAAGAATATTATCAACAAACAAGAGCCCAATTTGCGAATGAATTACCGTCAATAACTGCCGGATTTGCACCAAACCTGTTAAAAATGCCCGGAGCAACAAACACAACCGGAGCATTTGCTGTTCCGGCAATAGCACAATATGAAATAGATTTATTTTTGAAAAACAGAGATAAAACAAAATCTGTAAAAAAACT
>CALUSG010000067.1 GCA_944323365.1 Candidatus Gastranaerophilales bacterium | reverse complement strand
CTACACGCTGGAGCGGAATCTTATCGGATTTACTCAAAGAAAAATACGAAGTAATTGAAGAAGGAATGAACAACCGCACAGGATTTTTCAAAAATCCGGAAGGGTTGAAACAAAGCGGCGGAGAATATCTTTCCATATATTTACAAAACCATAAAGATATTGATATTTGTTTATTGAGTCTTGGCACAAATGATGCTCAGATATTTTATCCGCTTGACAAAACTTCAACAGAAAAAGGGCTGCAAAATCTTACTTCAGAAATAATCAAAACAAATTTCAAAACAAAAGTTGTTATAATTCCACCTGTAAAAATTACTAAAGACTTATTGCACAGCGGTTTTGCAGTAATCTTTGATTTGAAATCAATAGATAAAATTCAAGATACGTTTTCTGTATATGAACAATTTGCCAAAGATAATAATTATCTTTATTTTGATTTTAATAATTTTGTTAGACCTTCAAAATTTGACGGAATTCATTATACCGAAGATGCTCACAAAATTATTGCCACACACCTTACAGAATTTATTTTGACAATTTAGCTCCCCTAACTTGATTTCTAAATCCTTCAAAAGCAGGACTCATTTTTACAAAGTTTTGAGAATTTTGGCTATCAGCTGCAATATTATTCTTAAATTGATGGTTGTACCTATATTTTGTCCAAATTCGTGTTATTGCACTCAGTGTGAAGCCCATTACAGCCAGTCCAAATGCATATGGAACACCTGTTATTATTGCTTTTTGTTTAATAAGCAATGCCAGTTCTTTATCAATTGATGAATTATTTTTCTTTGCCAGCTGCTCTGCAATTTTAGGCAATTCACTACGTGACGGAATATTTATTATCCCGTTTTTATCTTTTTTAACAAGTTCAGGAAACTTTCCTTTTTTTGCAAGAATATTTTTGAATCCCTCATCAAAAATTGAAGACCCAAAAATTGTATACAGTACTACAAGAGGAACCCTTGTCCAAACCTCATAAAAATCAAGTTTACCTCTATCTTTGGCTGCATTTGAATATCCAAACAGTCCTGTAGTACAAATAACAGCAAGCTGCCCCTTACTTAAAGACAATTTTCCGCCGTTATTTTCAAAATCCAATTTCAAATAATCCTTCAAAAATTTTTCAAATTTAGGCGATTTAATTCCTGCTTTATTAAACAATTTAGCAAGTTTTTCACCCGGCTCCAAAATATATTCACTTAATTTTACAATCTTATCTGATCTATGCCCAGTAGCAGCAAGAGTAATGCCTGCACCAATACCTGCGGCAGATAATATTCCGGCTTTTACAAGTTCCTTTTTGGCATGAGTTTCAACCTGCTTTTGCTGATTTATATCTTCTTTTTTATCTTTATTTAAATTAGCAATATTATTAAAATCACTAACCTTAAAAACCTTTAAGGTAAACAAATTTTTAGCAAAACTTAAGGCATACTCTAAAACAGGAATGGCTAAACAGGCAACTACCATGCCTGATTTTGTGGTAATAAGCCTGTTTTTTAATCCCTTATCCAATTTAGAATTTTTAATAGAATCCAAACTTTGAGGAAGATTTTTTGCTATATCTTCTTTCAAATTTTTAGGTTGAATTGCTCTAAATAAGCCTTTTCTATAAAGGTGTTCCCCAAAAAACGGTGCGGCATAATAAAACAAGCCGGATTCTAAAAATTCTAAAAAAGTAAATTCCCAAAAGTCCGCCTTACTTCTGGATAATAAAGCCTTAGGGAGCCAATTGGTAGCAGTATCTTGTATAAAACGTGTAGACGACAAATTTTCCTGAGATTTGATAAATGCATCTAAAAATCTCAAACTGCCGCTACCTGCGCCGCCTTTAAAGTCTATTTGTTTTTTATTAGTTATATAGTTTGTTTTTTTATTTTCTATTAAATTTATACTTGAAATCATCATTTATTATCCTTTTTGCTTCTATATTTTTACTCACTAAAAAAGCCACCCTTTTGCAGGTGGCTTGAAACTTGTTTTTGCTTATCTATTAACACATTCGATCCGCATAACAATGACCACCTGACATCAGGCTTTGCATCATCATCATTTGCATCATCATTGTGTTATTTTGCATCTATTTTAATTTCCTTTTCAAAAATATATTATGATAATATACTTTTATTGTCAATCAGCTACTTAACTTTATTTAACAGCATTTGTTTAGCAATATCAAAAGCATTTGATAAAGTATAATCTTTAACTTTGCGAAAAAGTTTTTCATTTTTTAATATATCAATAAGTTCATAACCTCGTGCAGTCAACCTATAGCCTACATCTATAATACTATATTCGCCTCCAACGCAATAGACAAAACCAAAAGGATATTTCGAAGAAAAAGATTGTATCAAATCTTTATCTGCAAGTATTAAAATATGCCCCATAAATTTTCGCTCTTGTTCATGCCCTTTTATATTAAGTTTTTGCATCAAATGATGAGAACTGATTAAATAATCTTCTTCATCTTCCATTGCAAGTAAAATCTGTCGGATAAAATCTGAATCAACTTTCATATATCTATTCTCCGTTAGATATCTTATATCACCTTAATCGATTTTTTGCAACAGATAAATTCATAAATTTATATCACAAGCATAAGTCTTCAATTTGTTATACCACAGCTTCAACTTTGGCAAATTGAGACTCGTACAGATGTCTGTAAACACCGTCTTGTATATGTATCAATTCATTATGGTTGCCTAATTCAACAAGTTTACCATCTTTAATAACCGCAATTCTATCTGCATTTTGAACAGTTGTAAGTCTGTGCGCAATAACAAATACCGTCCTGTCCTTCATCAGATTTTCAATTGCTCTTTGAACAATTTTTTCAGCTTCATTATCCAATGCACTTGTAGCTTCATCCAATATCAAAATAGGTGCATTCTTCAAAAATGCTCTTGCTATACCTATTCTTTGTTTTTGTCCACCTGATAATAAAACCCCTCGTTCACCTATATTTGTATCCAGACCTTTTTCCAATGATTTAATAAAATCTTCTAGATATGAATCTTTAATAGCTTCCTGCAGCTGAGCTTCTGTTGCATTTAGATTACCAAGCATAATATTCTCTCTAATTGTCCCGGAAAATAAAAAATTATCCTGAAATACTATAGAAATATTATCCCTAAGCGATTCAAGAGTGTAATCTCTGACATCAATCCCATCAATTAAAATATTACCTGATTTAATATCGTAAAATCTCGGTATTAAATTGACAATCGTACTTTTACCGCCCCCAGAATTACCAACCAATGCAAAAGTTTCACCTTTTTGAACCTTAAATGAAACACCTTTTAATACCGGTTTATTTTTCTTATATTCAAATTTAACATCTTTAAATTCTATAGAATCATTTAAACCTTTAAGAATTTTTGCGTTCGGTTTATCTTTAATCCTTGGAACAGCATCAAGTTGTTTAATTACACGTTCTAACGCTAAAAGGGCATTCTGCATATTTTTCGCATTATTACCAAGTAATTTTATCGGAGTATAAAGCATAATTAATGCTGTAATAAATGATACAAAGTTACCGCTGGTGATAGTTCCCTTAACAATCATATAACTGCCTAAGCCGATAACAGCAGCAATCCCTATTGACACCATAATATGCATCATAGGAGATAACCAGCCGGTTTTTTGAGTAATTTTCATACTTAAACCAAAGACATTATCTAAATCTTTATTAAAATTTTTACGTTGATAATCATACAAATTATATGCCGTAATAACTTTATTACCTGCAAAAGCTTCATTATAAGCAGTAATTATTCGTCCACCTGCTGATTCTGATTTATCAGTTATTGATTTAATTAATGCTCTCATTTTTGTAAGAGGAATAACAGCACAAATTAAAACAATTATTGCAATAATTGCTAACTGCCAAGAGTTATATAGCAAAACTGCAACAAGAGAAATTGATGAAAAAACTCTTGAAATACCGGTTTTTAAATTATTCAACAAACTATTACAAGATGTATTGGCATCATTATTAAACCAACGTAAAATATCACCTGAAGTTCTTGTATCAAAAAATGTAGCATCTTTATGCATAAGTTTGTCATACAATGTCTTTTTTAAGTCGTTTGTAACACGACCACCGACCCAGGCATTCATATAAGTAGATAAATAATTTAAAAAACCTTGAGTAGATGTAAACGCAACAATCAAAATAGGAATATACCAAGGTGAATGCACAGTTTTATCAACCATTACAATATCCATATATGGTTTTAAAGATAATGCAATAACAGCATCCAATGAACCTATTGGTATTGCAAGTCCAAGAGCCAAAAGAGTCCTAAACCAGTACTTTTTAAAATATGGGAGTACTTTTGCATAATTCTTCATTACTCCATCTTTATCAAACATTTTCAAAATACTATCTAATTTTTCTTTAGCAATCATTATTTTATACATCCTATTTTTATAGATTTTGTTAATTTATCTTCCCAATTATACGCAGTTAAAATACTTTCTTCTAAACTTCTCTCAGGAGACCAGCCAAGATCTTCTTTAGCCTTTTTATTATCCGCAATCAAAGTTGCCGGATCTCCTTCTCTGCGAGGTTTTATTTCAACCGAAATTTCTTTTTCAGTAACTTTTTCACAAGATGAAAACACTTCTTTTACACTATTGCCTTCATTTGTTCCAAGATTAAAAAAGTTTGTTCTGCCTCCGTTTTCTAAATATTTTAATGCCAAAACATGCGCTTTTGCAAGGTCTTCAATATTGATATAATCCCTTACACAAGTACCGTCTTTTGTCGGATAATCTGTACCAAACATTTGAAATGTTTTTCCACCGCTAAAAGTTGATTTTAAAATATTAGGTATCAAATGAGTCTCCGGTTCATGCCATTCTCCAACTCTGTTTTGAGAATCCGCACCTGCAACATTAAAATATCTCAAACGCACACTTCTTAAGCCGTATGCCTTGTCATAATCATCCATAATGTTTTCTATCATCAATTTTGTTTTACCATAAGTGTTGATAGGCATTTGAGGATGCTTTTCATCAATGGGAACATAAACGGGTTCTCCGTATGTTGCGGCAGTTGAAGAAAATACAATACGTTTAACATTATTCTCAAGCATGGCACATAAAAGATTTAACGTACCATAAACATTATTAAAATAATATTTTTGAGGATTTTTAACAGATTCAGCAACCTGAGAATATGCAGCAAAATGAACAACAGCATCAATTTTATGTTTTTCAAAAACAGATTTTATATCTACCAAATTTTGTAAATCACCTTTGACAAAATCTACAACTCGGCCGTTTGAATTTATATTTTTCAAAGTTTCAACAGTTTCAATATGTCCGAGTTCCAAATTATCAAAAATCACAACATCATATCCTGCATCTAGTAATGCAATTACGTTGTGACTTCCTATATATCCTGCTCC
>CALUSG010000066.1 GCA_944323365.1 Candidatus Gastranaerophilales bacterium | reverse complement strand
TTTTTGCTTCGTTTTTTCTTCTTTTGATGCTTAAAAGAAGAAAAAATGAAGGAATAAAGTAAGATTAATTATGTTAATATCAGCCAATGCATGACGTAATATTTTTGAATTTACTTAGCAGCCAATAAATTTCTATATTCTGAAATTAATTTGAATATTTCTTTTTGCTTTTCTGATATAACTTTAAGTACCGATGCAGCATGAGATACTTCATCTACCTCAGAGTTTTCTTCGCAATAAAATAATAGAGTATCTATTATATAACTATTATCCACTATTTCTGTCTCAAGTTGACTAAGCTTTGTTTCAAATATTTCTTCCATAATTCTCCTTTAAAGTAAGGTTTAACTATTAACATATATATTATCACATTTTAAATATAAAATCGATTACTTTTTATATTCTATTTTTAAATATACAACAAAATTCAGCCATGTACTACAATATTGAAAAGAGGATATTAATAGTGGAACATTTTAAACCTGTAAAATCTGATAAAGAAAAAGTATTAGTTAGTGTTAGGCTGAATGTTGATATACTTGAAAAAATAGACGAACTTTCTGCAAAGGCAGATATAAGCCGTAATGAATTTATTGTTCAATGTATTCAATATTCACTTAAGAATATTAAAAATAATTAATTATAATAGAAAATATTTTTTTTTTAATTTTTCAAATGCTAAAAATTTAAAATATTAATAATAATTATTATTAATATATATTTATTAATTATTTATATAATTCTTAATCTTCTTCTTAAGCTGCTACTATTTGTTCAAAACTATCTGAAATGGTTATGAATACTGGATTTGTTCATGTTCAAAACTTGTAGATAAAATGTAGAAAACTTGAAAGTTTTGAACATTTTTGAACACAATAAAAAAAATTTTTCATCTCCCTGTTCAAAACTTCCGACTTTTGAACATGTTTTCTACATACTTTTGAACATTTCACATAATTTATTTTTATAGTATAATCACCATATAATTTTTTTAATTAGGAGAAACAAATGAAAGTAAGCGTGAAAGTACCTGCAACATCGGCAAATATAGGCCCCGGATTTGATTGTCTGGGATTAGCGCTTCCTATATATAATACAATTACTATAGAAGAAACAGTTTTGCCCGGTACAGGTATTGAAATCAATATGATGTCTGAAGATGAAGATGCTATTGATGAAATGAGTTTTGATGATATTCCGAAAGATGAGAATAATATTGTTTATAAAGCAGTTGAGATGTTATACAATTCAATCGGTCAGGAGCCTTCTGAATTAAAGATTAATATTCAGTCTCAAATTCCTATAACCAGAGGTTTAGGAAGTTCTGCCGCAGTGGTTGTCGGAGGACTGTTAGCAGCTAATAAACTTCTAGGTTCTCCTGCTGATGAGACTGCATTATTATCTATTGCAACAGAGGTAGAAGGTCATCCGGATAATGTTGCGCCTGCTATTTTAGGCGGGTTTGTTTTATCTTCACAGGAAGATGACGGCTCTATTGTTTATAGAAAATTACCCTGGCCTGATGAGTGGGATATAACTGTTTGTATTCCTGATTTTGAATTATCTACAAATATTGCCCGCTCTGTGTTACCAGCTTCTGTTCCGATGCAGGATGCTGTTTATAATGCTAAACATCTTGCAATGCTTGTTCAGGCTGTGAATACTAAGGATGAAAAATTGATGAAAATTGCGCTTCAAGATAAGCTTCATCAGCCATATAGAGAAAAACTTGTACCCGGGATGAAAGAAATCATGGAAGCTTTTAAGCATGAAGACGGCGTTTTAGGATGTGTTCTATCCGGTGCGGGGCCTGCTATGCTTGTTATTTCGCACAAGTATGATTTAGATAAAATTAAATCGACTGTGAAAGAAATTTGGGAGCCGCAAAGTATTAAGGCCGAAGTTAAGACTTTAAAAATCGAACAAAAAGGTGCGGAAGTTTTAGAGTAATATTTGAGGAAACTCTCTCTGGGTTAATTCAATCAGAGGAAGATTGTATTCTTCTGCAAGTTTTTTTACCTTGATATCATAATTTATTGCAACAGTCTTTACTCCGCATTTTATCGCAGCAACGTTAGCGTGAAACCGCATTGCTATCATATATTCCAGGTCTGAAATCTTTTCAAATACATCATTTATGGAAAGATTAGATAAAACAACAACATCTTTCATGCCGTTTTTTTCAAGCATTCGCTTAAATCTTCCGCATACTTCTAAATCAATACTGTCTTGTAGTGAGAAAATTTCGATTTTTTTGTCGTTAAATTTTTTACTTACAGCATCAGCAAGTCCTTTCAAAAATTCATTTGTAAGAGAAGGATAATTTCTTAGCTGTATTCCCACAATTCCTATTTTGTTTTTTTGAGGTAAATTCAAGTCAAAAATAGGGTCATGGACAAGAGCAGCATCTATTCCCCAGCTTTTTAAAAGCTCTTGTGATTTTTTATCGCGGACAGAAATCTTAGAACAATGTTTAAGTGCGTTTTTTGTTAAAAATTTTCCGATTTTAGAATTAACAGGGCCTATGCCTTGAGAAAAAATTTCGACTTCTTTTCTCATAAAAAGTGCAAGATAAATTATTCCAAGATAATAAATCA
>CALUSG010000065.1 GCA_944323365.1 Candidatus Gastranaerophilales bacterium | reverse complement strand
TTGTTGAACACCGTAAGGACGGGCTTGCCTTACCTAAAACCATAATTTGGGATGACGGGCGCCGCTTTGATATCGACCGTGTGCTGGATATTAGAAAAGCCGCCGCAACCAAGTGCGGCGGCATAGGCATCCGTTACATCTGCCGTATTAGAGGCCGGGAGTATAAGATTTTTGATGAAGACGGCAAGTGGTTTATAGAGAAGTAAAGAAAATTTAGTTTCTAATAATTTTGACAGCACATTATATATACTTGAAAAAATTTCTAGTTGCTAATTTTGTATTAAGGCGCGCCTTAGTACTACCCGCCAAAGTTATTGTTCGTTTTTTGTACTATCCAAACCGTAGGTCGTTGCCCTTCAGTGGTATCAATCTGCTTTGATGTTATCTTAAATTCAAAATTTTGCTCTTTCAACCATTCATTCAACTTATTTAGTTGTTTTATCTTGTTGACACTACCTCCTGTAATTTTATTAATAAAATTATTCAATTTGGTGCAAAATTCCTCTTGCTCGCTTTTTTTCATAGTTACTTCTGCTATGCTTTCTAAATACTTTTCTAATTCTTTCCTATCGGTATTATCGTTCTCCAGTTTATCTATTTCATAACGCCGCCAAAACCATGAAGCAACATAATCACAAAATACATTTTTCCCGGTTAATACTGGCAATATTTTTTTCTTAAAATTTTCTACTAAATTCTCAAATTTAAGTTGAGCGCACATTTTGACCATATCGTTAATAACTTGACATGATGCTTTGACAGAATATTGTTTAGCACGTACGCAAGGATACTTTAACATCAAATTGCTCTTGTAGTGTTCTACTAAAAATTTTCTATAATCAAATATATCCAATGCTTCAGTATTGACTTTTCCATCAATTCGAGCTATCACATCCCCGTAATATTGTACCATGCGTTTTAACTCGTAAATAGCAAAAATGTTATAAGCTATATCGCCATTTACTTTTAATCCTATCTGCATCGGAAAAGTTCGTTCCTTTTTCAGACACCAGTTAAAGTAAATCCTCTTTTCCTCCATATCTTCCAGTTTATCTAATTCCACAAGTTCTTTTAACTGTTCCTTGGCTTGTTTCAGCTTTTGGCAGAAATGCTCGCGCCCATAATTTATAAACCAGACCTCTGGCTCGTAGCTCTTACCCTTTGCTCTTGGAAACCTAATACGCCCAAGCATTTGTTGAAACTTAACTTTATCGTCCGCGTCAATAAAAATTATTCCTACATCAGCATCTTCAATATTGATGCCATTGTCTAAGGCAGAGGTACATATTAAAACTTTATGAGCAGCGAATTTTTCATTTATTAATAATCGCTTATACGCTACATACGCATCACTATTTTCTCCTTCATATTTTGTTTCAGCACTAATGAACAGCGCATCTTTTCCAAATTCATCTGCAATCTTCCTTCCGATTGTTTTATTGTCAATGAACAAAATCGCCTTACCATCTTTAGTATCCTTGATTTTTTTAATCAACGGTTCCAATGATTTTGCTATATTCCCAACATCATCCAGGGCTTTCATTTTATAACTTTTACCGTTGTCAGAAAAAATATAAACCAAAGTTCCAAGGTTTGCATATCCGCACTCATAACTATATTCGTTAAGATATTCGTTCCATGTTACATTATAAATTGTATTACACCCTCTAATATCAAACGCATACGGCAGATAATATCCAGCATTGCTCCAAGACCACACCAAATTACCAGGAATAGCATCGTATCCTTTTTTTATAATTTCCGGCAAAATGTTATCTGGAGTTGCTGTTACAAATAATTTAACTGCTTGAGTGAATCTATTAAAAATCGATTTAAAACATGCAGCAGTATTGAGATTAAAGATAGCATCGCTCATAAAATAGTGCGCTTCATCAACAACAACGGTAGAAATATCCTCAAACATATCGCTTTCCTTATCGGCTTTATAATATGCCTGCAATGTCATTACCACTACAGGACCCATTTCACAAACACCATTATCGTTATTCTGAAGTGCATTTATCAACTGCTTTTCTAATAAATTATATTGAGCAAGAGGCATGTATTCTTTGACGTTCTCGATAAGCTTACGTTTAATCTGTTCATTAAGCGCTGCACGATTAGTCAAATACAGCATTTTCTTTTTAGCATTAGCAACCTTTTTCAAAAGAACATCCAATACCCACGTAGTTTTTCCGGCTCCCGTTCCGGCGGCAATTACAACAGGTGTATTGGAGCGCCACTTATAAATTTCTTGGTTTAAACAAGTTAAATCCGGGGATTCAAAATACTTAACAACGGCTCCAGATGAATCATAACGGATGTCTGTACGTTCAATAGGCAATAATTTTTCGCCTATTTTTGTTTGCGCATTTACATCATCTTTCATACACTCCAAACGTGACATTAAAGCCTGTAATTCAGTTGTGAATTCTTTCATAATAATTCCTCCTTAAAATAAAAATTAGAATCCGAAAATAATAAAATTATTTTCGGATTTAATTATAAAAGAAGAATAAATAAATCTCACAACCGCAATTTTTCAAAAAATGTAACACCTTTAATTTATTAATTATAATAGTTGCCTGCCTTATTGCCTGCCCTAAACAAAAAAGAGCCTTCGAGATTTTCTCTCGAAGGCTCTGAACCTTTGAAACTGGCGGAGTGGCAGGGATTTGAACCCTGGCGGGAGTTGCCCCCCCTAACGATTTAGCAAACCGTCCTCTTCAGCCACTTGAGTACCACTCCAATTGACTTA